>JAGYOT010000134.1 GCA_018399455.1 Desulfobacterales bacterium | reverse complement strand
ACAGCACGCAAACTAGCAGGGCCAAAAAGCCTGCGGCAACAGCCCGCCGATCCAGAAGCGAGGCGACATCCAAAGAACCGGCACGCCGAAAAAAGACCAGCCGGCCAGGTCGGCTGCGGCAATTTTTTGGTTTGCTGCCGGCCATTTTATTCGGAGCCGGCTTGGGGATAGCTTGCTATGCCTGGTTCCAGTCAAGCAATCCGCCGGTTTCCGTCCCCGCCCATTCGGAAATTCAGAAAACGCTGACAATGAAAACCCGGCAGTTTGACAAGGCGCACAAGGAAGCGGTCCCACCGGTCGCAAAGCCTGCCGGTCCGGCGGCGCAGGTCTCTGCCCCGGCGCCTGCTCCCCGGAAGAACATACCCGACAACCGGCCACGGGCGGCTATCATTATCGATGACATCGGGGATGATATGGCAGTGGCGGAGCGGTTTTTTAATCTCGACGTTCCCCTGACCTACTCTATCCTCCCGCATACGCGCTATCAGTGTGAGATCGCCGAGGCCGCTTTCCACCAGGGATATCAGGTGATGCTGCATTTGCCCATGGAGCCCGAGGAATACCCGTTGGTAGATCCCGGCCCGGGCGCGCTTCTGACCGCTATGACACCGGATGAACGCATCCGTCAGTTAAACGTCAATCTTAATGCGGTCCCCCATATCCAGGGGGTTAACAATCATATGGGCTCTGAAATGACGGCCAGGTCCGATCAAATGCATCAGATCTTTACGGTACTGAAAAAGCAGGGCCTTTTTTTCATTGATTCCCGCACCACCGCTGCTACCCAGTGCCGTTCCGCAGCGCGCCTGTTTAAGTTGGCCTTTGCCGAGCGCGATGTATTTCTGGATCATGTTCAGACCCGGGAGGCGATTCGGCGGCAAATCGCCGAATTCATTAATGTGGCGGAAATCAACGGCACCGCCATTGCCATCGGCCATCCGCATGCGCTGACCTATGAGGTGCTTTCCGCGCTTCTTCCTGATATCAGCCGCCGGGTCCGGCTGGTTCCGGTCTCTGAGCTGGTTCAGGTGTTCTGAAGCCGCCGCTTCAATTTTTGAACAGTTGGGATTAAACGCCCCGAGGTGTTTTTTTAAGGCCGGCCGCAAAAGCGACCCAGTCCTCTTCCGTTCGGACTTCGTAGATCGTTAGGTGTTGTTTTGCCAGTTCGTCTGCGATCCACTGCCGTTTGTCCCCGATAATGCCGGAGCAGATGAAAATCCCGTTCGGGGACAGCAGTGCCGGGATTTCCCGGATGAAGGGCAGGATCACCTCCGCCAGGATATTGGCCGCAATAATGTCGAACCGGGCACTTACCTTAGCGTTTAAGTTGCCGGTCAGCACCCTGTATTTGTCCGGGGCAATGGCGTTCTGGGCCAGGTTTTCCATCGCAATTGCCACTGCATCCGGGTCTTTGTCAGTTCCCGTCATGCGGGCGGCGCCGAGTCGATCTGCGGCAATCATCAGAATGCCGGAGCCGGTGCCGACATCCAGAAAGGAATCCCCCGGCTTGAAATAGAGCTCCATGAGCTGGATGCAGAGTCTGGTTGTAGGGTGGGTGCCGGTGCCAAATGCCATGCCCGGATCAATTTCCAACACTTCTTCTTCGGGGGCGGCTTTATACGCCTGCCAGGTGGGCTTGATGACAAAACGATCAGAGATTCTCCTGGGATAAAAAAATTTTTTCCATGACTCCGCCCAGTCCTCTTCATCCACATCCGAATATATCAGTCGGGTGATGATCCCGTTTTTTTCGTTGATTCGGCTCAGGGCGGATTCCAGGCTCCGGCGGTTTTCAGCCAGTTGTTCATTTTTGGAAAAATAGCCCATAACCGAATAGTGTTCCGGCATCTCCACAGCATCGGGCGCCCAGTCGATATCCGGTTCGTATTCCGGGGACTCGACGGTGACGCCGTTTAGCCCGAGATCATAGTAAATGTCGGATACCAGGGAGATGGCGATATCCATATCCTGATAAAGCGAATAATCGATAACGACTTTTGCTTCAATCCATTTCATGGTTGATCTTTCCTGGCAAAAGAACGCTCTCAAGCTCTTTGAGGCCTTCGGTTTTTCCCATGGCAATGACGGTATCGCCACCCTGGATTACAGTTTCAAAGGAAGGGTTAAACAGCATGGAGCCATTGGGTTTTTTGACTGCGATAATAATCAGGTTGTATTTCTGGCGGATGCCCGAATCCTTGAGCATGACATTGGCCAGCGGCGAGGTCGGATTCACCGGGATTTCATCCATCTGGATATCCTTATGGTTATAGGCAAAAACAAGATCGAGAAACGAACTCACCGATGGTCGAAGCAGGCGCTGGGCCATGCTGACCGCACCGATATCATAAGGCGACTCCACACGGTTGGCGCCGGCGGCAATGAGCTTTGATTTCGCTCCCTTGGTACTGGCCCTGGCCATGATCATAATATGCGGATTGAGCTGCCTGGCGGTCAGCACAAGAAAAACATTGTCCGTGTCCGTACCCAGCGCGGCAACCAGGCCCTTTGCCCGTTTTATGCCGGCCTTTTTCAGGGTTTCTTCATCAGCGGCATCGCCGGATATATAAAGGATGTCATCCTTCTCCATGTGCGCAATCGCATCCGGATTGCTCTCAACGGCAACCAGATCGATTATGGGATGTTCCTGAAGGTTGTTGCAGAGTACCCGCCCGATGCGGCCGTAGCCACATACGATATAGTGGTTCTTCAGGCGATCGATTTTCCTGTTCAATTTTCGCCTCCCGAGGATGATGCGGACCCGGCCCTCAACCATGGCCTGAACCAGAATCCCTGCCACATAAAGAAAATAAGCCACGCCGGAGACGACCAGCAGCATGGTGAAGATGCGGCCAGGCCCACTGATTTCATGAACCTCCTTGTACCCCACAGTGCTCATGGTGATCACCGTCATATAAAGGGAGTCTATGCACGACCAGCCCTCGATGATCATATAGCCGGCGGAGCCCCCGATCAAAAAGATGATTAACAGGCCGATGGAGATGCTGATATGTCGAATGCTGTCCATGTCTGTGGTTGTTTCCCTGCAAAGCGGCCGTGACGGGGAAGCCGGAAAAAGAACCGTGAATCCTATGGATTTCGCTTAACCTAAAAGGAATCGGCGGCAAAGACAAGATATTTTTCACCCGGCTGTCCCCTCCCCATGCGCAAGATGCGGGAATGGCGGAATATAAAGCCCAGCTAATTCGCTTGACGGGTCATAAACGAATTGTTACATAAATTCATATAATGGAATATGATTCAAGAAAATATCAGCGCCTGCGGGAATCCATGGTGAAAAACCAGATTGAGGCCCGCGGCATCACGGATACCGCAGTTCTGGCAGCCATGCGCCGCGTTCCCCGCCACATGTTTGTGAGCGATGCCCTGATGGACCAGGCTTATTCTGATCACCCGCTGCCCATCGGGGAGCAGCAGACCATCTCCCAGCCTTACATTGTCGCTCTGATGACCCAGGCGCTGCAGGTTGACTCGGAGGATCGGGTCCTAGAGATCGGTACCGGTTCCGGCTACCAGGCAGCCGTGCTGGCCGAAATTGTCTATCGGGTCTACACGGTTGAAAAAAAACGCACCCTTTATATTCAGGCCCGAAGCGTCTTTGATCAGTTGAAGTATATGAACATCGTCACCCGGTATTCCGACGGCACGATGGGCTGGCGCGAGGAAAGCCCCTTTGATGCCATTCTGGTCACCGCAGGAGCTCCGGAAATTCCTAAAACCCTCGTGGATCAGCTGGCTTTGGGGGGCCGGATGGTCATTCCGGTGGGCCAGTCCTTTTCCCAGGAACTGATCAAGCTATACCGGGACGAAAAGGGAATCCATCAAACCCGGCTCGGTGGCTGCCGCTTTGTGAAACTGGTGGGCGAGCACGGGTGGGCCGAATCATGACCGAGAAGTCCCCGGAATCCTGGCGGGAAGCATTTTTCAACAGCCCGGGGCCACAGACATTGAAACAGGTGCTTTTTCTGGCCTTAAAAGGTATCTGCATGGGAGCCGCGGACACGGTACCCGGCGTATCCGGAGGCACCATCGCGCTTATTACCGGTATATACGACCGTCTGCTGGCAGCTGTTAAATCCGTTAACGTAAGAATGTGCGACCGTCTGCTTCACCTGGATATCAAGGCGGCTGTCGCCGAGCTTCATGTCCGGTTTCTGCTTGCTCTGTTTTGCGGCATTGCTGTAGCGGTGGTAAGCCTCGCCCGTCTCATGAACTATCTCCTGCATCATTATCCGCAGTTGACAGCCAGTCTGTTTTTCGGCCTGATCGTGGCTTCCATCTGGGTGGTCGGGCGCAAAGTAAAGCGTTGGGGGGTGGCGGTTTCGATTTCATTTTTTGCAGGAGCGGCTGCCGCCTTTCATATTGTTGACCTCGTGCCTACGGCGACCCCGGAAACTCCCGGCTTTATATTTTTGTCCGGCATGATTGCCATATGCGCCATGATTCTGCCGGGTTTGAGCGGGGCCTTTATCCTGCTGATTCTGGGCAAGTATGAATTTATCACGGCAACCCTCAAGAACCCCTTTGATCCGGTGAACACAGGTATTATCGCCGTGTTTGCAGCCGGCTGCGCAATTGGGCTCGCCGGCTTCTCCCGGATTTTAAAATACCTGTTGGATGCTTTTCCTAATTCCACGTTGGCCTTTCTGACAGGTCTGATGGTGGGTTCGCTAAGAAAAGTATGGCCCTGGAAGGAGGTCGTTCAGGCAAAGATTATCGGCGGTGAACTGCGAGTGCTATATGAACACAACATAATGCCGGAGTCTTTCGATGCCGGTGTGTTATCTGCCTTCGGACTGATGGCGGTCGGCTTTGTCGCTGTGATTGGCCTGGAAAAATTATCTGAGGCAAAAACCTGGCATTAAGGCTTTGCGGGATGACCGAATTTTTCCTGAAGCTTTTTCTGGACTACCGGAGGGACCATGCTTTCAATATCGCCTCCGAACTGGGCCGCTTCTTTGATAATGGAGGAGCTGGTAAAAATCCAGCGAAGCCCGGTCATCAAAAAAACAGTCTGCACTTCCCGGTTTAATCTCCGGTTCATGAGCGCCATCTGAAATTCATATTCAAAGTCGGATACTGCCCGCATTCCGCGCAAGAGTGCATGGGCCTGGCGTTTCTGGGCATAATCGACCAGAAGGCCGTTATAGGAATCCACTTCTATGCGCTCGATGTCCCCCAGAGACTCTTTCAGCAGCCAGATCCGTTCCTCAACTGTGAAAAGTGTTTTTTTGGCCGGGTTGTCCAGGATGGTTACGATGATCTGGTCAAAAATCTTCAGGCCGCGATGAATGATATCCAGATGTCCATTGGTTACGGGATCAAAGGATCCGGGGTATACCGCCGTTCGCTTCATTTTTCTCCATCCTTGTTTCAATGCGTTCTCCCTGCAAGGGGAGAGGCCGGTTCGGCTAAGAATTGACGTTTGCGTTAAGACAGAGTAGCTTCTCCTATCATATAATCAAGAAAGGTCACAAGGGATTTTCCGTATTTGCGTTGTTCGGCCGTTGCAAAGGCGGCTGGCAGCACTTCAGGAAAGGCACTTTTGATTCCGTATTCAACAACCACGCGCGCCCCGGGGGCAAGGCACTGGCTTATGAGCAGATGCCGTAAGGATTCCAGAATTACGCCCCGCTCATAGGGGGGATCCATGAAAACCAGATCAAACCGGGATTGGGCCGGCTGGATGCATTTTAAGTTTTTGGCGATATCCCAACGGATACAGCGCGTTTGTTTTTCTACGCCGAGCATCCGGATGTTTTTTTGAATGGTCGATACGGCCCGGACGTCGGTATCGATAAATACCGCATGTGCGGCCCCGCGGCTCAGGGACTCCAGGCCGAAGGCGCCGGTCCCGGCATAGAGGTCCAGCGTCCGAGCTCCGTCAAGGGAACGGTCGAGAATATCAAACACGGCTTCTC
>JAGYOT010000133.1 GCA_018399455.1 Desulfobacterales bacterium | reverse complement strand
ACAAACACGCCCAAAAGCGGATGCAGGCGCCCTGCTGCAAAAACAAGTGCCAGCGTGATAAAAAACGCACCCCCCACCAGGCTGGCGGCAAAAAGCGAGCCCGCGATTTCCAGGGGAAACCCCGTCTTTCGGAAAACCGGCTCCAACCTCTCTGCCGCCCGGCCCATCAGGCGGATGGGGTGGGGCAGCCAGGGCGGATCACCGGCGGCCAGATCCAGTGCGAGGGCCAGGGGAATAAAGGCAAGGGAGAAACCGTAAGCTGTCATTTCTGTTTTTCCGTCGGCCCGTCGGGATCGAGGCCCATTGTCCGCATCAGGCCGTCCACATCCGCGTGTTTTTCAAAATGGCGGGCAAGCTCGGTATACTGGCCGTCTCTTGCATCAACCCCCTGCACATCCGGGACGGTCAAACCCGGCAGCCCGATTTCGGCAAGCCATTGTTCAAGTACCCGGGGAGCGTCAAACAGGCCGTGCATATAGGTCCCCCGCACTTTGCCGTCCCCGGATATCCAGCCGTCGGTAAATGATACTAGCCGGCCGTTCTGCTCGGTCACGCTAAGCCAGTCGCGCCCGCCCGCCGGGGTGCCGGGCCTTGAACCGGTTTTCATGTCAAGGCGGTTTCCGGTTGGGCCGGTATGCCCCATGTGGATTTCGTAGCCTGCCCCCTGGATTTGGTCCCAGGCAAAACGGGCCCGGGTCGTGGTCTTGGGGGCAGCCAGCCGGGTGGCCACCGGCAGAAGCCCCAGCCCTGCGATTTCGCCGGGCTCGCCTTCCAATCCATCAGGGTCGCTGATGTTTTCGCCAAGCATCTGGTAGCCGCCGCAGACACCCAGCACATGGCCGCCAGAAGCATGGTAGCAACGGATTTTCTCCGCCCATCCGGTCTGCACAAGCCAATCCATATCCGCCCGGGTGTTTTTGGTGCCGGGCAGAATAACGGCCGCAAACCGGCTGAGATCCTGAATCCGCTCCAGAAAATGAAGAGACAACCCTTCGGTGGCATCAAGGGGATCAAAATCGGTAAAGTTCGAGATATGGGGCAGACGAATCACGGCCACCGCCTCAGGTCCGGCATCATCCGCGCCGTTTTGCTCGGGCTGTTCGATCACCACGGAATCCTCGGCCTCAATCCGGATATGGGTAAACCAGGGGATGACGCCGAAACAGGGCTTTCCTGTTCTCTGCGTCAGCCAGCGCACCCCCTCGTCAAAAAGCCGGACATCGCCCCTGAAGCGGTTGATGATAAAGCCTGCAATCTGCTCCTGCTGCTTTCGGGAAAGACAGGCCAGGGTTCCCACGATCTGAGCGAACACCCCGCCTTTATGAATGTCGGCCACCAGAATCGCCGGAGCATCGGCATAAGCGGCAATGCGAAGGTTGACAAAATCATGGGCCATGAGGTTTACCTCCGCGCAGGAGCCCGCCCCCTCCAGGACCACCGCCTCGTATCGGGACCGCAGACGGTCCAGGGCAGCCTTTGCCACGGAAAACAAATCATGTTTTGACGCATAGTATTCTTTTGCCTGCTGGTTGCCCGCAGCCTCACCAAGAACCACGACCTGGGAGCCGGTCTCGCCCGTGGGTTTCAGAAGCACCGGGTTCATGTCGACATGCGGCGCCAGTCGGCAGGCCTCGGCCTGGACAATCTGGGCGCGCCCCATTTCAAGCCCCTCCGGGGTGACACCCGAGTTGTTGGACATGTTCTGAGCCTTATAAGGGGCGGTCCGTACGCCGCGATCGGTCAGCACCCGGCACATGGCGGTTGCCAGAACGCTTTTGCCCACATCGGAGCCGGTGCCCAAAAAAGCCAGGCAAGTCGCTTTATGGATATTCTTTTTCATGCTTATCCCTTGCCGCGTCTTACGCATGTGCTTAAACCCTGTGCCTGATCCGGGAAAAATCAGGACGAGAGCTGATATTTATCCCTGTAGCCCCGGGGTGTCACCATTTGGTGGTGATAGACAAACGTCTGGCTGTTTCCCACAAACACCGTTGTCTGCAAGGGTCGGGTCCAGGTCGGCCAGCCGGGTGAGCGCAACCGATTCCGCCTCGCGCATGGCAGCGGTGACAAGCCCCACAGGGGTCTCGGATGAACGGTGGCCGAGCAGGATTTCCTTTGCCTTGTCAAGCTGCCAGTTGCGTTTTTTGCTTCTGGGGTTGTAGAAGGCGATCACAAAATCGGCCTGCGCCGCCATTTGAATTCGTTTTTCAATCACCGGCCAGGGGGTCATTAAATCGCTTAAGCTGATGGCCTCAAAATCGTGCATCAGCGGCGCACCCAAGAGGGCGGCGCCCGAACACAGGGCCGGCACTCCCGGAATCACCTCAACGGCCAAACGGTCCGGGCCGCTCCCCACGGGCACAGCGTTTTCAAGGCAGAGCTCAAAAACCAGTCCGGCCATGGCATAAACACCGGGGTCCCCGCTGCAGACCAGCGCACAAACACTGCCTTTCCAGGCGGTTTCACAGGCTGGGATCGCCGGAATGCAGGCGAACGACCTTCTCTCCGGCCCGGTAGGCTTCGGCCATGGAGCCGATGATCGCCTCCAGATGCATTCTGGCGCTGTTTTGTTTCCTGGCCTTCACCATTTCGGCCGCCGGGGCGAGCCAGCCTGGACATCCGCGGTCAGTCCCGCTTCTGTCCGTGCTTCCGTAAACCGCGGTAACTTCATTTGATTCGCGGTCGAAAACAAATTTTGAATAGTGAAACTCGTGGCCCCGCGCGATTGTTCCGGCCGGACCGATCGGGGTGTCTGCCAGCAGGCGGATTTCGCGGTATCCCAATGCCGAAAGCCGCCCCTGCATGTGAGTTTCAAACGGAAAAACGCCTGCCATGACATGGGATTGACCTTCCCTTGTCACCAGATGCCGGCAGAGATACATGAATCCCCCGCATTCAGCATAGATCGGCATTCCGGATTCACCAAGCAGTTTTATCTGCCGCCGCATGGTCGTGTTTGCCTCAAGATTCTCCGCAAACAGCTCCGGGTAGCCGCCGCCCAGGTACAATCCGTCCAGGCCGGCCGGCAAGGCACTCGATGGCCGCCCCGCTCAGAAGGTGGTCGTCTGCGGTATAAAGGCCCAGGTGCCGTTCCGGAATTTCAACCGCCGCCTCTCTGGGGAGGCCGCCCAGAAGGGGGAACTGCAGCGCCTCCAGGGCATCCATGGCCTCCTGCAGGTACGCAAGATGCCTCTGCCCGGCCACATTATTGGCAATAACCCCGGTTATCTGAAGCCCGGGGTCGAACTCGCAAAACCCCTTGACAAGGGCGGCAAAGCTTCTGGCCATACGCTTGGCATCGGCCACCAGAAGCACAGGAAGTCCCAGCGTAACGGTTGTCTTGCCGCTGCCGGAGGCCGGCGCAGCAACGACCAGTCCTTTTATTTTCGATGCTGTGATTTGCATTCCGCCATGGCTGTTTTCAGGCCCCCCCTTTATCCGTTTTCATTGTTCAAGAAATACAAAAGCCCTCCCAAGCCCTGGTTCGGCTTAAGAGGGCTGCACCCGTCTTACTTGGCCCTTCCGGTTGTCTTATGCCCGGCGTAGCCGCGCGCAGATGCACTGGAATAACAATAAGGCAGGTCTTCTGGCTCCCGGATCACCCTAATTTCCGCGCCTTCCCACCGCTTGCTGCGGCAGTGGCGTATTGCGGATTTCGTCCCCGGTTACAGCGGCGGGTCCGCTCCCGTTTTTCACGGGATTCCCTTTTACACCTTATTCTCGTTTCTTTTAGCCGCTCTTTCAGCAAATGTCAAGAAGGCTGCGTGCAAATCCCAAAAGGATTTCAGGAAACAGGATATCCCGGGCCGGCCCGGATTTCGGTAAATGTCACAATATCCCCCCGGCACGCTGCCAATCGGGGGGGGCACGTCGGCATCTCCCCGGCTCCGCGCTTGACAGGGGGCAAATATTCGGTTAAATCACGGTATCCTGAATCCAAACCGTCAATCCATACGTTTTAGAGGACCCCTCTATGAGTGAGCGAGAAGAGCTTATCGAACTGGTGCGGCAGCGGTCGTTTCAATATTCCGAAGACCCTGTCTTCACCCTGGTGTCAGGCAAAAAAAGTAATTTTTATTTCAACTTGAAGGCCGTCACCTATTATCCGGCGAGCCTGGTCCTGATCGGCCGGTTGATGTATGAAACGATCCGAAAACAGGGACTTTCCCCCGCGGGAATCGGAGGGCTCACCATGGGCGCGGACCCGATTGCCATCGCGGTTGCCTATACATCGCAACTTGCAGGAAACCCCATCCAGGCTTTCTCGGTTCGGAAAACGCCAAAATCCCACGGCCTACGCCTGCCCATCGAGGGCAACATGGAACCCGGGGACCCGGTGATTGTTGTGGAAGACGTGGTCACGACAGGCAGCTCGACGATTAAAGCCATCCAGGCAGTGCGCGATTTCGGCCTGGAGATTCTGCAGGTGATCGCTCTGCTGGATCGGTGTGAGGAAAACGGCCGGGCCAATATTGAAGCGTGCGGGGTGGAGATGGTCGCTTTGCTGGATATAACCGATTTTATGCCGGAAGGCGGATAGGCTCAATAAATCGCTCAGGATTCCGTCAGACCCATGGGAATACCTCCAACCTTCCGCTTATTGGCTAAGGCCGAAAAAATCCAGCGCGTTTTTTCTCAATAACCTGTCCAGTCTTTCCCGGGAGAGGCCCGCCGCCTTGATCCGTTTCAGCTCCCTGTCCCAGGCATAGGGGATATTGGGAAAATCCGTGCCAAACATCACCCGGTCGGCCCGGTAGCGGCTGATTTGGATTGGCGCATCAAGCGGAAAATAATCAGCAAGGACCATTGTGGTATCCAGCCACAGGTTGTCGTATTTGCCGATGAGCTTTCTGTAAGCGGGTAATTCGTCAAAGCCCAGATGAGGGACACAGATTTTAAGATCCGGAAAATTCTTTACGATTGCCTCTATTTTGCCGGCCCGGCAAAGCGTATAAGGATCGCATGGATAGGCGGGGCTTTTGGGTTCCCTTCCGGCATGGATCACAATGGGTTTCCTGTTTACCCGGCAGCACTCATACAGGGGATCCATGTAAGCCGCGTTCATGTCGAAACACTGGACATGGACATGGAGCTTGAGTCCCCCCAGCCCTGCATCAAACGCCTGCTGCAGGTAGGCGGCCGCATGCGCTTCGCCCGGAAATACAGTGGCAAGCCCTGTCACCTGATTGGCGTATGGCCGGCATTTCTCTGCCATGTATTGGTTCAAATAGTCTGCCATGCCCGGCTTATGAGCATACTGAAGGGCCACGATATGCTTGATGCCCCGGGACAGCAGAAAATCGAAAATCTGCGAGGTTCCCATCCGGTAACGGATGGACCAGCCGTACGTGTCAAACCATTGCCGTACCGCTGAAAAAATGGCCCGGGGAAACACGTGGACATGCGCATCAATGACCGCCGGAAGGCCTTCAGGAACTTCTGAGCCTTCCGTATCCTCGATTGACGGCAGCTTAGCATGCAGCATAAGAAACCTTTGGCCTGTGCCGGCCCGTATTTTAACTTTCCGGACCGGCTGATATCTTTGCCTTTAGACCGCAGGGACGCGCCATTATATATTTCAGCCGGGGCAGGGTTTAAGGCGGGTTTCAAGCCTTAACGCAAACTTGAAGCTACTCTACAGCCCGGATCAGCCGGATTTCTTTTCCGGCATGATTCCGGTAAAAAAATCAGTGCGCCGATCCTGCAGTCCAGGGGTGGATTGTTTTGCCTTGCGAAGGTAGTCCCGGACATAATGGGGCAGCTCTCCCTGCAGAAGATAACGGTTGAAGTCAGCTTCCGCTCTCTGATCGGTCAGGTTCCAGCTCCGGGCGGCACCCTTGAAATGGTCGTATTCCGAGGTCTCCGTAATCCTAGCCAGCCGGAAGAGAATATCCGGTTCCGTAAGCTTTATGGTTGCCCTGGGCTGATTCTCCAGGAAATGCATTCCCAGCATCACCCCTGCAATGCTTATCACTCCGATAAA
>JAGYOT010000132.1 GCA_018399455.1 Desulfobacterales bacterium | reverse complement strand
CCTTTCTCGACAGGCTTAACTACGAGATGGATCTTGAGATCAACAAACGGTATCTGAACTGGCTTAAAGAAAAGCGCGACAATCAGAAGGTACTGTGGAAAAAGGGACTGGATACCAAAGGCTCTTACATCCAGGCCAAAACAGATTATGAAAACGCGTTGAACAAAAACAAACAGATCAATGCCCAGCTCAAACAGCTGGATGTAGAGATTGCCAGGCAGGAAAACCAGCTTCAGGAACAGTTAAACGAGCTTTACCGAACAATGGCGGAACAGCGTCTGGCGTTAAAGCAGGAGCTGGAAAAATTCCGGCGGCAGAGGGCTGTACGGGCACAGTGCAGGGGGCGTGTCATCAGTATCGCCGCCAAAACCGGGCGCATGCTTAACCCGGGAGATGAGCTGCTCCAGGTGGAGCAGCAAAATACGCTGACCGACGAGCTGATCTGCAAACTCTATGTGGAGTCCCAGGACGGCTCCAAAGTGGAGCCGGGCATGGATACGCTTGTAACCCCCTTCTCTATTGAAACCGGCCAGTATGGCAATGTCCGAGGCTTTGTAAGCCGGGTATCCACCTATACGGTAAACAATGCAGCCATGCGAAGAATCCTTCAGAATGACCTGCTTGTACAGAACTTAACCGCCAAAGGAGCACCCTATGAAGTCACTGTCTGCCTGCTGCCTGATCCCTCAACCGTAAGCGGCCTTAAATGGAGCACCAGGCAGGGAGCGCCGGTACAAATAAGGGCGGGAACCCTTTGTTCTGCCAATGTGGTGATCGAACACAAGCGCCCTGTTGAATTCGTCATGCCGTTTGTCCGCAAAAAAATCCTCGGCGTCCAGGAAAAGAACTGGGTGGAAGACGATGAAGAATAACGGGCTTGTCCAATCATATCCGCCGATAGCAGCCCACCGGGGCGCGGAGTAAAAATCAATGGCGAACAGGGAGTTTAGCTTTAAAAAGGGCCCGCGCGCCAAGACCCCCACGGTCATCCAGATGGAGGCGGTCGAGTGCGGGGCGGCGGCCCTTGCAATCATACTGGCATATTACCGCCGCTATGAACCGCTTGAAAAACTGCGGGTTGAGTGCGGCGTTTCCAGGGACGGCAGCAAGGCGAGCAATGTATTGCGCGCGGCCCGCAAGTACGGGCTGAAGGCCTCGGGCAAGCAGGTGTCGAACATCGCCAACCTGAGCAAATACAAAACCCCGTTCATTGCTTTCTGGAACTTCAATCACTTCCTCGTGGTGGAGGGTTTCGGCAATGACAAGGTTTATCTGAATGACCCGGCGATCGGACCCCGGGTCATATCCACCAGGGAATTTGACGAATCTTTTACCGGCGTGGCCCTTTTTTTCGAGCCTGCTGATGAATTCCGGAAAGGGGGGCGGCCGCCCGGTGTCATCCGACCGCTAGTTGCCCAGCTTAAGGATTTTAAAAAACCTCTCGCTATCATACTTCTGATCGGGTTGGGGCTGGTTGTCCCGGGGCTTGTGATCCCGACGTTTTCCAAGATATTCGTTGACGATATTCTTGCTGCAAAACGCGATGCCTGGGTCAATCCGCTCATGTGGGCATTCGGATCGGCCATTTTTTTCCAGGCTGTAATGAACATCCTGCAGCAGCGGGTTATCCTGAAGCTTCAAATGAAGCTCTCCCTTGTCACCTCCGGCCGGTTCCTTCTGCATGTGCTCAAGATGCCGCTGGTTTTCTTCACCCAGCGCCACGGCGGAGAGGTCGGCAGCCGGGTGCAGTTAAATGACCAGGTCGCCAACCTCCTTGGCGGCGATCTGGCAACCAACATGGTCAACCTTTTCACGGTAGCCTTCTATGCCGTGATTATGTTCACCTATGATGTTGTGTTAACCGGCATCAGCATCGGGTTTTCGTCGCTGAACCTGTGGCTTCTCCAGTATGTATCGCGAAAACGCACCGACTTGAACCGCCGCCTTCAAAGCGACAAGGGTAAGCTGACCTCCACTTCCATGGGCGGGGTTCAGACCATTGAATCGCTTAAGGCTTCAGGCCAGGAAGCGGATTTTTTCAACCGATGGGCCGGGTTTTACAACAAGGTCTACAACTCGCGCCAGGAAATCGAACTGCCGACCCAGCTCTTATCGGTTATCCCCAAGTTTTTTGATCAACTCGCGATAATGGCGATTCTCATTATCGGGGCCCTCCGGGTAATGGAAGGGCATATGACCATTGGCGGTCTGGTCGCGTTCCAGGCCCTTTTGGCCGGGTTTTCCCAGCCGGTCAACAACCTCATTAATCTGGGCACCCGGCTTCAGGAAATCCAGAGTGACCTCAACCGCGTCAACGATGTTTTAAACTATGATACCGACGAGGTCTATGAGGAGAAAAACGATGAGCCATCCGGAAAGGTTAAGCTCGAAGGGTATCTGAGCCTGCGCAATGTGACCTTCGGATACAGCCCGCTGGATCCGCCGCTGATTGAAAACTTTAACCTTGAACTGGTCCCGGGCAAACGGATTGCGCTGGTTGGACCGTCAGGCAGCGGCAAAACCACTGTTCTTCGTTTAATTACAGGACTTTATACGCCATGGTCAGGAGAAGTCCTCTTTGACCACCAGCCAAAAGAGAATTACAGCCGAAAGTGCCTGTGCAATTCCATGGCGCTTGTCGATCAGGAAATTTTTCTTTTTGAAAGCACAATCAAAGAAAACATCACGCTTTGGGATCCTACGATAAAAGGAGATGCGGTCGTTGCGGCCGGAAAGGACGCCTGCATCCATGACTATGTCGTCATGCGGGATCTCGGCTATGAAAGTCCGGTAAAAGAGGGGGGTTCCAACTTTTCCGGCGGGCAGCGCCAGCGCCTTGAAATTGCGCGAGCGCTTGTGCGCGATCCGCGTATTCTGATTCTTGACGAGGCGACCAGTGCCCTGGATCCCGTTACCGAACAGGGAATCGACAGGGCGTTGCGGCGCAGGGGATGCGCCTGTCTTATTATTGCGCATCGTTTGAGCACCATTCGTGACTGCGACGAAATCATTGTCATGGATTCCGGAAAAATTGCCCAGCGCGGCATTCATGACGAACTGATTCAGGATGCCGAAGGGCTGTACGCCAACCTGGTGGAAAACTAATGACACAAAACGACGCCATGCGAAACGAAGATGTGACAAACAGCCCCCTGGTTAAGATATTTCAGGAGAACGGAACACGGGTTGAGGCCGGGGGCAACAAGCAGCTGGAGCTTTGGCGGGAGGATGCGGTCTGCCTTCTTATCTCAGGACACCTGGACTTCTTTTTTACCCGCCTTGCCAAAGACGGGTTCCCGGAAGGCGCCCTTTACTGGTGCCATTCGATGGAGACCGGGGGCGTTTTTTTCTGCGATAGCGCCCTGCAGATGGAGTTCTCCCTTCTTGCCCGGGGACTGCAGGAAACCGTGATCCTCAAAATTTCACGCGCCGAGTTTGAATCGGCCGCCAGAGCGCTTGAGGCTTCTTCGGACTGGCTTTTGCCGGCAATTCAGGACTGGACCGAAGGGGTCTTTGGAAACCTTTTGGCCATGCCTTCCCAAAAAATCGATTATCACCTCAAAGAAGAAGAAAAGACATATGAGGTTACGGATGCCGGGGCCTTTTCCATAACCATGAGAAATAAGCAGGCCGCTTGGCTCAAGGTTCCGGAGGAGGAGGCAACGCTTAAAATCGGCGGCATGGTTGACGTTAAATCCGTCGATGTTGACTACGTTCCGCTTACCATGGATCTCTGGTATCGTCTGGAAACCGATCAGGCGATCACACTGACGCTGAAATCCATTGACGAGGTGGTTGACGAGGGCGAAACATGGCCGTTTCTCAGGCATTTCCATCGCCTGCTCCTTTCGGCCGCCGGAGAGCGGATCGCTGAAATCCGAAATTCTGCCTGCGAACAGCACGAAGCTCAGAAAAGAGTGGATTTGCGGGTATGGAAAGCGGCCATCTCCCATCTGGCTGAAGTATTAAAGGAAGGCGCCCGCCCCGCCGATTTGATGGGTACTGAAGATGCCCTGTTTGCTGCCTGTGAAACCGTGGGCCGTGAAATGGGTGTTGAATTCAAGCGTCCTGAAGGACTTCCCGGGGATGAGAATCTGCACCGCAAGCTTCTGCTGCTGTCCAGGGCTTCCGGTGTGCGCATGCACATGGTCAAACTTGCCGGGCGGTGGTACACCCGGGAGCTTGCTCCAATGGTTGCCTTTCGGAAGGCAGACGGCCTTGCGGTTTCCATCATACCCAAAGGAAAACGCCGCTATCAAATGGTTTATCCTGATGGGACGCCGTCTGAGCCATTAACCCCGGAGCTTGCCGAAACACTCCGCTCCCACGCCTATATGTTCTACAAAACGATTCCCGACCGGAAACTGACGCGCAAGGATCTGATAAAGACCGCATTGAGCGAATGCCGCAAGGAAATCCGGACAATCCTCATCGCCGGATTCTGCGCCGGTCTCATCAGCCTGATCGTCCCCGTCGCAACCAATAAAGTCATCAGCGATATCATCCCCGGCAATCACTACAGCTATCTTTACCAGATCATGCTGGGACTGATTGCCGCGGCCGTCGGCTCGGCCATGTTTGAGCTGTTTAAGGCGGTTGCGCTTCTGCGGACCAATTTTAAGGCCGAGGCCCGCATTCAGCCGGCGCTGTGGGACCGCCTGCTCAAGCTGCCGATCCCCTTTTTTAATATCACCAACGCGGGGGATCTTTCCAACCGGGCCAACAGCCTGATGGAGGTCAGCAATCAGATCAAGGGAACGGTGGTCATCACGGCCATGTCCGGCATCTTTGCCTCTGTCAATTTTTTCGTGATGTTTCATTTTCACAGGGAACTGGCGTTATGCGGTCTTCTGATGGTGGTTGCCGCCCTCTTTTTTATCCTTTACGTGGGAAGGCTGCAGTTTAAGGCCGCCGCCACCCTTTATGATATCCAGGGAAAAATTTCTGGCCTGGTCCTGCAGCTGACCACGGGTATCTCAAAGCTTAAGACCGCCGGGGCTGAATGGCGGGCCTACGAGCGGTGGGCGGAAATGTTTGCCGCACAGAAACGCGTGGATTGGAAAAGCCGGAGGTATGTCGTATGGCAGCAGACATTTTCCAGGGCTTATGATCCGTTAAGCCGCATGCTCATTATTGCCCTTATTGTTTTTCACTGGGAAGATGCTTTGACGCCGGGCGAATATACGGCGTTTAACACAGCCATCGGGGCCTTTGTCACCGCGGTGCTTTCTCTGGGAACCGTAATGGAGTATTTCAGCGGTATATTTCTTCTGTTTAACCGGGCGGAACCGATTATTTCATCCGAGCCTGAACAGAACCTGGTCAAGGTCCATCCGGGAGAGCTTTCCGGACAGATTGAAGTCAACCATGTGACTTTCAGCTATGAGGAAAACGGCCCGCAGATCCTCAAAGGCGTATCCCTTGAAGCCTATCCCGGGGAGTTCGTGGCTATCGTGGGCGGCTCGGGATCCGGAAAATCCACCCTGTTCCGGCTCCTGCTCGGCTTTGAGATGCCTGAGAGCGGCGGTATTTTCTACGACGGCCAGGATCTGGCCCAGCTGGATCTTGACAGCGTAAGGCACCAGATGGGAGTGGTCCTGCAGCACGGCAGCCTTATGCCGGGTGATATTTTTACCAACATCGTCGGCGCCTCTCCGCTTGACATCGACGATGCATGGCGGGCCGCCCGCCGTGCCGGCATGGAAAAGGATATTAAAACGATGCCCATGGGCATGTTTACCGTGGTTTCGGAAAACGCGGGCACCTTTTCCGGCGGGCAGCGTCAGCGGATGATGATTGCCCGGGCCATTGTCAACGAACCCAAATTGCTTCTCTTTGATGAGGCCACAAGCGCGCTGGACAACACAACCCAGGCCATGGTGTCCAAAAGCGTTGAAGAACTCAATGCCACCCGCATTGTTATCGCGCACCGGCTGAGCACGATTATCAACGCCGACCGCATCTATGTGCTCGAAGACGGACGGTCGAAAGTACAAAGCTAGTTT
>JAGYOT010000131.1 GCA_018399455.1 Desulfobacterales bacterium | reverse complement strand
TCAGTCATTAAGGACTATGAGGCGCTGATTATCCGGAGTGCCACCAAAGTCACCGCCGAGCTGATAGAGCGGGCCGAAAAGCTCAGAGTCGTCGGGCGGGCGGGAATCGGACTCGATAACGTCGATATACCGGCAGCCACGAAAAGAGGGGTGGTGGTCATGAACACGCCGGGCGGCAACGTGGTGACGACCGCCGAGCATACCATCGCCCTGATGATGAGTCTCACCCGCAACATTCCCCAGGGTACTGCCTCGCTCAAAGCCGGCCGCTGGGAAAAGAAAAAACTGCAGGGACGGGAGATCATGAACAAAACCCTGGGCCTTATCGGATACGGAAAGATCGGCTCGGTTGTGGCTGATCGTGCCCGGGGGCTCAAAATGCGGGTGTTGGTGTATGACCCGGTGGTTCAGCCCGAAGTCATCGAAAAAAAAGGCTTCGAACCGGTCTGTCTGGATACGCTTTATCAGGAGGCGGACTATATCACAGTCCATGTGCCGAAAAGCAAAAACACCGAAAAAATGATCGATGCATCCGCGTTTGAAAAAATGAAGCCTGGCGTGATGCTGATCAACTGCGCTCGCGGCGGAATCGTGGACGAAGCGGCACTTATAGAGGCACTGGAATCCGGCCGGGTGGCGGGGGCGGCCCTGGATGTATTTGAAGCCGAACCGCCGGAAAAGGATCATCCGCTGCTGGCCATGGACAATGTCGTGGCCACGCCTCATTTGGGCGCCTCCACCGCCGAAGCCCAAACCAATGTGGCTGTTGCGGTAGCCCAGCAGATTATCGAGTTCCTTGTCCACAACAATATCATTAATGCCGTCAATGTCCCCTCCATTTCCGGGGCGCTTCTGGAAAGGCTCAACCCCTATCTTTATCTGGCCGACCGCATGGGCTCCATGATGGCTCAATACAGCAGCGGTCAGTTGAAAGAGGTCCGCATTGAATATCTCGGCGACTTTCAGGGCCTGGACATGACCCCCGTCACCACTGCTTTCTTAAAAGGACTTCTCGACACCCTGGCCCCGGATGAGGTCAACATGATTAATGCGCCCCTTCTGGCCCGGGAAAAGGGCATCAAAGTATCCGAAGCAAGCGCCGAGGAATCCCAAGAGTTTACAACCCTGGTCAATGTCGGGCTTATCACCACGGAAAACGAGTACGAGGTGGCCGGAACGGTTTTTGGCAAAGCGGATTCAAGGATTGTAAGGATTAATGATTTTCGTATTGAAATCGTGCCCGAGGGGCATCTGGCACTTATTCATAACCTGGATGAGCCCGGCGCCATAGGCAGCATCGGCAATGCCCTTGGAGATAACAACATCAACATCTCCCGAATGCAGGTCGGACGGGAGTCTAACGGTGACAACAACATCATATTGATCCGGACCGACACCCCCATTACCGAACCGGTCATTAAACAGATCCAGTCTCTGCCCAAGGTGAAGACAATAAAAATCTTTGAACTGTAAGGACTACAAATGAGGTGAAATATGTCAGATGAGAACCATCAGGGAAAAAATCAGACAACAGGCAGTAAACGGCCAAAGAACGATCCGGACATAGCATTGCCTGAAATCAGTTTTTCGACCTTTATCCTGTCATTGAACTCCTCGGCTCTTGTTCACCTGGGCCTTGAGGCTGACCCCTCTACCGGCGAGCGGGTGAGCAATCTGCCGCTGGCCAAGCAGACCATTGACATTCTGGGTATGCTGGCGGAAAAAACCAGCGGCAATTTAAGCGATGAAGAGCAGCGCCTCTTGACAAACATTGTATATGAGTTACGTCTTATGTATGTAAAACAGAAAAAAGGCATATCCGGGTAAACTTTCTTTTCCACCCGAAAGACAGAAGGAGTAAAACCTTATGACAGACAAGAGATTCTCTTACGGCACCGCCATGCGGTGGCTGACCGGTATACTGCTGGTGCTTGCCCTGATCGCCATCGGACCCAATGAATATACTAGCTCCGCCGCCGGGGCCAAACCCGGCAAAGCGGGTTTCGTACCAGGGAGCTTTACCGAACTGGCGAAAAATGCAAGCCCGGCCGTTGTCAATATCAGAACCGTCAAAACCATTGAGGGCGGCGGTCAGGTCTTCCGTCATTTTTTCCAGGGCCCCCAGGGCGGCACGCCCAATGATATGTTCGAGGACTTTTTCAAAAAATTCTTTAACGAAGATCCGCGGGAATTCAAACAAAAAAGTCTGGGCTCAGGATTTATCCTGGACAAAGAGGGCTACATCGTCACCAATCACCATGTGATCAAGGATGCAGAAGAAATCCAGGTGAAACTCAACGACGGCAGGGAATACGACGCCCAGATCAAGGGGGCGGATCCCTCAACAGACCTGGCACTCATCAGAATCAAGGCGGATGGCGAACTGCCAAGCCTTAAGCTCGGCGATTCGGATAGTCTCCAGATCGGACAGTGGATTATAGCCATCGGCAACCCCTTTGGTCTTGAGCATACCGTGACTGCCGGTATCGTCAGTGCCAAAGGCCGGGTGATCGGTGCCGGCCCTTATGATGATTTCATCCAGACCGATGCCTCGATCAACCCCGGCAACTCCGGAGGCCCCCTCATCAATATGGCCGGGGAAGTGGTCGGTATCAACACGGCCATTGTTGCCAGCGGTGAAGGCATTGGGTTTGCCATTCCGGTCTCCATAGCAAAAGATGTTATCGGTCAGCTGAAAAAAACCGGGGAAGTCACCAGGGGCTGGGTCGGCGTCGCCATTCAGGATCTTGACAGGGAGCTGAAGGAATACTACGGCGTGGACCATGGAGTTCTGGTGACTCAGGTCTTTGAAGGCGATCCGGCGGATAAGGCCGGCATTGAGCCTCATGATGTGATTCTTTCGGTAAACGGCCAGCCCGTGGACTCCGCACGGGAATTGTCAAAAGCGGTAGCTGATCTTCAAGTCGGAGAAAAGGCAAATATTAAAATCAACCGCAAAGGCGATATGCAAACCGTTGAGGTGGAAATTGCCAAACGGGATGAGGACCGAACGGCTTCCATGCAGGGCGAAGGAGGGACGGAAAGCTCGGATGCGCTTGGAATTGAAGTAAATGACATTACAGAAAATATGGCCCAACGGTTTAATCTTCCAAACCGTAACGGGGTAATTATTGTCAATGTCGCGCCTGACTCCAAAGCCAAGGAAGCCGGCCTTCGGAAGGGCGATATAATTCGGGAGATCAACCATCAGCCCATCAACTCGGCGGCCGATTATGAGGCGGCGCTCAGCCGGGTGGACAAGGGCGAATCCATTCAATTATATGTCAAACGCGCCCAGCGCGGCTACATCGTAATTAAACTGACCAAATAAAAACAGGGATTTCAGGGTATAGATGCGTTCATGGAAATTCAGTCCTTTGCAAAGGTTAATCTGTACCTTGAAATCACCGGGACACGGCCGGACGGGTATCACGAACTGATCAGCCTGATGTGCGGGATTGATCTGGCCGATACCCTCCGGCTTGAATTCGAAACCGCACGCACCACGGTTACCTGCACGCATCCGGATGTACCGGAAGACAGTTCAAATCTGGCCCTAAGGGCAGCCCGCCTGTTTGCCGATGCCGTAAACCGTCCGGCACGGATCGCCATCTCCATTGAAAAAAAAATCCCTCCCGGGGCCGGACTCGGCGGAGGGAGCAGCAACGCCGCGGCCGTGCTAAAAGCATTAAACCGGCACTACGGCCACCCCCTTTCGCCTGATGCGCTGATGAACATGGCCCTTGAAGTGGGCGCAGATGTCCCGTTTTTTATTGACGGAGGCCCCGCAATTGCCACAGGCATTGGAGAGCGCCTCATGCCCTGGCCGTATTTGGCGTCATCCCCGCTTGTTGTCATATACCCCGGTCTCCCCCTCTCAACGGCTGAAATCTATCAAAGGTTTAATTTTGGATTGACAAAAAACAAAAAAATACCTAAAAAAGATACTTTTAGGCATCTTCGGAATGATCATCCGGCCATGCGGCTTTACAACGATCTGGAAGCGCCGGCGATCGAACTCCTTCCGGAAATTGCCGAAATGAAGCATACGCTCATGGCGAACGGAGCTACCGGAGCGCTGATGACCGGAAGCGGATCGGCTGTATTTGGTCTCTATCCGGACGGGAAAATTGCCGGGCACGCTTACTCTGAAATTGCGCGGGTAAGCCAAAAATGGCAGATTTTTCTGTCGCGGTTAAGGTGCGGGTAAAAACGGTGAAACGCATTGTTTAACAATCCCTGCTGGGGCGTCGTCAAGCGGTAAAGACACAGGATTTTGATTCCTGCATTCGGAGGTTCGAGTCCTCCCGCCCCAGCCAGTACTGATGGGAACAGACTGATCGACGGATACCAATGGAAAACGACTATATTATCTTTGCCGGCAATTCGAACCCGATTCTGTCGAAAGCCATTGCCGATTACCTGGACCGGCCTTTGGGGGAAGCAAAGGTCAAACGGTTCAGCGACGGCGAGATCCAGATTGAAATCAATGAAAATGTGAGGGCCAAGGATGTCTTTGTCATCCAGTCCACCAGCCATCCGGTGAATGACAACCTGATGGAACTGTTGCTGATGATCGATGCCTTCAAGCGTTCTTCAGCCAAACGGATCACAGCGGTCATCCCTTATTTTGGATACGCCCGCCAGGACAAAAAAGTGGCGCCGCGGGTACCGATCAGTGCCAAGCTGGTTGCGGATCTGCTGACCAAAGCCGGGGCACACCGGATTATCACAATGGATCTTCATGCAGGGCAGATCCAGGGTTTTTTTAATACTCCCGTGGACAACCTCTTTGCCGCTCCGGTGCTTATTGATTACATGAAAAAATATTTTGCAAATAAAACAGTCATTGTTTCACCGGATGCCGGCGGCGTCGAACGGGCTCGGGCCTTTGCCAAACGGCTTTCAGCGGATCTTGCCATCATTGATAAACGCCGGGATGCGCCCAATAAAGCCCAGGCCATGGCGGTTATCGGCGATGTCTCGGGTAAAAAGGCCATCATTCTGGATGATATGGTCGATACGGCCGGCACCCTGACCGAAGCGGCCAATGCGCTCATTGAGAACGGGGCAAGCGAAATTCACGCCTGCTGCACGCATGCGGTGCTGTCCGGTCCAGCCATAGACAGGATCCGGGACTGCGCTCTTTCAACCATGGTTGTTACTGACACGATAGCGCTTTCGGACCGTGGAATGGCCTGTGATAAAATCAAAACTCTCTCGATTGCCAGTCTCTTCGGAGAAGCCATTATTCGCAGCCACACCGGAGATTCCGTCAATTCCCTATTTGTCTGACAGAAACAAACCTTTTAATGGAGGCAAAAAATATTGGACCGATATCAATTAAAAGCAGAAAAACGTGAAAGCACCGGGAAAGGTGTTGCCCGGCGCCTGCGCAGCCGGGGACAAATGCCGGCCATCCTTTACGGGGCAGGCACAGACAGTCTCCCGTTGTCGGTGGATATTCACGACATGGAGCTTTTGCTAAACAAGGTGAGCCCCAGTCAAGCCCTTTTGGACCTTGATATTCAAAACGGGGGCAATAACAAAAAAACCGTTATGATCAAAGAGCTTCAGATTGACCCCCTGAAATTCAACTACCTCCACGTGGATTTCTATGAAGTAAAAATGGATCAGCAAATCACCACCACGGTTCCGGTAGTGGCGGTCGGCACATCCAAAGGCGTCGAGGAAGGCGGAATTCTGCAAATCATTCGACGGGAGCTTGAAATCATCTGTCTGCCCGGCGATATTCCGGAGCAGATTGAAATCGATATCACAGATCTTGAGGTTGGGGATTCGCTGCATGTGCAAGACATCCAAACCGGTGATAAGCTTGAGATCCCCTATGAAACCAATTTTACCGTTTTGACAGTCGTCAGCCCGGCCATGGAAAAAGCCGAAGAAGCCGAGGCTGAAGAAGGCGAAGAAGCCGGGGAAGGCGTTGAAGAAGGCGCCGAAGCGGCCGGTGAAACCGAAGAACAATAGGCTCCGGATTATTTTCCGGCCATCGC
>JAGYOT010000130.1 GCA_018399455.1 Desulfobacterales bacterium | reverse complement strand
CATCAAAATCCGCTTCCAGGTCCGCCGAAGCGAAGTTTTGCACGACACCCGAAGGCTCCGGACGGATCTCCTGTTCTCCGGTAAAAAAACCAACCGCTTCCGGCAGGGTTTTAACCGGATAGACCGGCATATCCTTCACCACAGAAGCTTCCCGACGGTTTTCATAGGGAACGATGAGTCCGGGATGCCCGGCTTCTTTTGCAGCAATGGCCATGGGCAGGCAGCCGTTCACAGGTTTTACCCGGCCGTCAAGTGCCAGCTCCCCGATAATGGGGTACCGACTGACGCCATTTTCGGTAATCGTTTGGGTGGCGGCAAGAATTCCCAGCGCAATGGGCAGATCAAAACCGGTGCCGGCCTTTTTGATATGGGCGGGAGCGAGATTGACAGTGATCCGGTCATCCGGAAATCGGTATCCGCAGTTGTTAATCGCTGATTTAACCCGTTCGCGGCTTTCCCGAACCGTAATCTCCGGAAGGCCCACAGTGGTAAAGGCGGGGAGACCTCTGGATATATCAACTTCGACCTCCATAAGATATCCATCAATACCGACAACGGCCCCGCTTAAAACTTTAGCCAGCAATTCGCCTCCTGTCTCGGGCCTACCGCAATAGATGCCTCCGGCAGGCCTGCCGGAGGCATCTGCAAAAAATTAACAAATTAAATATAGCAAAGGCTTCATCCCGGGACAATCGCTTTCATCTTTTTGCCGGCATGGATTTGCATTTTTTTTCAATATCAGTTATATGGCTCAGTATATGGGAAAACATCAGATAAAAGATAAAAATGATACCAAATCAGTGCCGGCTTCTGCTTCATGCTCCGTCTACCAGCGCACCCTGGCCGAACCAGTCCATTTTTTCGGCATAGGGGTCCATTCCGGCAAGGCCGTGAACTTAACCATTAAACCGTCACCGCCGAATTCCGGCATCAATTTCCTCCGAAAAGACCTGCCGACCAGCCCTCTGATCAAGGCCATTTTCAGCCGGGTTGTGGATACGAGCCTTGCCACTGTGATCGGTGAAGGCGGCTGCATCGTATCCACCATTGAGCACCTGATGGCTTGTTTTTCAGGGCTCTCCATCGACAACGCCGTTTGCGAGCTTGATGCTCACGAAGCGCCGATAATGGATGGCAGTGCCGCCGAATTTGCCCGCGCCATACGGTCAGTGGGAATTGTAAAGCAGAAAGCCCCGCGGATGTATTTTGTTGTCAAATCCCCGATCGAACTAACAGATAAAGACAAATCAGTCTGCGTGTATCCCGCCCGGGAGCGCCGGATCAGCTGCAAGATCAGTTTTGCCCATTCGGCCATCAGGGAACAATCTCTTAGTCTCGAGATCTCGGAATCCAGTTTCATCCGCAATATCTGTGATGCCCGAACGTTCGGGTTTCTTAATGAACTTGAGCAGATGCAGTTTCTAGGACTCGCCAAAGGCGGCTCTCTGGACAATTCCGTGGTTATTGATGATAAGGGCGTAATCAACGAAGGGGGGCTGCGCCATCCAGACGAGTTTGTCCGTCATAAAATCCTGGATGCCATCGGGGATTTTTCTTTGCTCGGCATGCCGATTCTCGGCCATATCGTACTCCATAAATCGGGCCATAATTTCAATCATGAATTCCTGAAAAAATTTTTTGCCAGCAAGACCGCCTGGGAAACTGCATCACTCGTTTCAACAGATATCTCCGAGCTCGTCAAAACGAATCCGGCCTCCTCGATCGGATAAAACGGCAATGACTGGAGCTCACACCGCCTATGAAAAAATTTATATTGACGCCATTGAAAGCCGCTTTGCTGATTGGCTGCCTGCTGCTGGCCTTTCTGTCAAACAGTGCCGCAAAAGAAGTCCGGTTTACCGACTTTGCGGTCTCCAACAACCGTGATGATCTGCTTGTTTTTTTAACCGTCAAAGGCGCCTTCAAAGAAGAAATAGTTGAGGCCATCCAAAACGGTATCCCCACCACCTTTTCATTTTTTATCCGGCTGGAGCAAAACCGGCCGCTCTGGTTTAAGAAAACCATCGTGTCCAGAAAAGTGACGCATACAATCAAATACAACAATCTCAAAAATGAATATGTGGTCAAACGTTCATGGGATGATAACAAACCCATCACAACGGATTCGTTCGAGCAGGCGCAGGCCCTCATGTCCGAAATCAAAAGCCTGGCGCTTACGGCCCTTTCCAACCTCGAAAAGGGACAGCACTATCGGATCCGGGCAAAGGCTGAACTGGACAAGGTAACGCTGCCGTTTAATCTGCATTATATCCTGTTCTTTACCGCCTTATGGGATTTCGAAACCAGCTGGTATACTTTCGCATTTGAGTATTAAGCACTTATGTCCGCTATAAACACCATGCGAAACCACCGCTACCAACCGATCTCCTCAAGTGCCGACCGCAGGCGGCGCAAGCGCGATATTATCATCATAGCGGTCGTGTTTGTGCTCATTTCCCTTCTGAGCTATATCACCATACACTTTTTCGGTTCCGGCGCCGGGATTCCCCCCGAAAATATGGTCCTGATGTTTATTCTCATGAACATCAACATGCTCCTGCTGATCCTATTGATTTTTCTCGTCTTTCGCAATGTGGTGAAGCTTTATTACGAGCGGCGCAGCCGGGTGGCCGGCAGCAAACTGCGCACCAAGCTGGTGGCGGCCTTTATCGGACTGACCCTTCTGCCAACAACCGTACTTTTCTTTTTTTCCGTCCAGTTTATTGCCACCAGTATTGAGTTCTGGTTCAAAATACCGATTGAACAGGCCCTTGACAATTCCCTGGAAGTGGGCCGCAATCTCTATAAGCTGGTTGAAGAAAACAACACCTTTTTTCTGGACAAGGCCGCTTATCAAGTCAATTCCAGAAATCTGCTGGATGCGAAGAATTACGATGACCTGGAAAACTATACCCAGGTAGTGCAGCGAGCCTTTAACTTAAATGCTGTTGAAATCTACAATGCCAACTTCAAACGGCTGACTTGTTCGCTTTCACGGACAATGGCTGAGAAGACCTTGAAGCCGGTCGACAGCGATATGCTTCAAAAGGGGATGAATCGTTCGGCGAAGACATGGTCGGTGTCTGAGCACCTCCCGGCCGGCGAAATCATCCGGAATATATCCGCAATTCCATACGGCGCCGAGGGCTCGGCCATCGAAGGGTTCGTGGTCATCAGCATCCTTCTGCCTCCGGACCTCGAAAAAAACCTGGTCTCCATCTCAAAAGGGTTTGAGGAATATCAACAGATAAAAATGCTCAAACGCCCTATCCGGCTCTCCTATTATTTGACGCTCTCAATCGTCTCTCTGCTGGTGGTTTTCTGTGCCGTCTGGTTCGGCATGTATCTGTCCCGGACCATTACGGTCCCCATTATGGAGCTTTCAGAGGGAACCCGACGCGTGGCCGAAGGCGATTTGACCTATCGCATTAATGTCATTGCCGATGATGAAATCAAGACCCTGGTGGATTCTTTTAACAAAATGACCCGGGACCTTCGCTTCAACCGCAAGGAGCTCGAATTCTCTGCAAAAAAACTTTATGAGCAGAATATTGAAATCGAGGAACGGCGGCGTTACATGGAAATCGTTCTGGACAATGTATCAACCGGTGTCATTTCCTTTGATTCCCGGGGCTTGGTGACCACCATCAATGATTCGGCCGCACGAATGTTAAACATCAATCCTGCGGATGTTATCAAAAAAAGCTACCGGCGCCTGCCTGGCAATAAGTATAATGAACTTGTCCGCGAAATTCAGGACCGGTTTCTGGCGAAACACGAAGAAAGCCTGATCAAATCCGTCAATATGACGGTTGACGGCAAATCAAAAAGTTTCAAGGTCGTGTTTAATGCGCTCAAGGATGATAACGGTCAGCAGATCGGTCTTGTTATGGTTTTCGACGATATGACCGAAATCGAAAAAGCCCAGCGAATGGCGGCCTGGCGGGAAGTGGCCCGTCGAATCGCCCATGAGGTGAAAAACCCGCTTACTCCGATCTCGCTTTCGGCGCAGCGGCTTAATCGCAAATACAAAGCTGCAATAAACGATCCGGTCTTTGACGAATGCATCCAGACCATTTCCGAACATACGGAACTGATCCGAAACCTCGTTAACGAATTTTCAAAGTTTGCCAAGTTTCCCACAGCCAATCCGGCCCCCTGCGAGCTTGCCTCGATTGTCAGGGAATCCATTGCCCTTTATCAGGACGGCTATCCCAACATTGCCTTTAAGTTTAAAACGGTCGGAGAAATCCCCGTACTGCAGCTGGATCGCCAGCAGATCAAGCAAACTTTGATAAATTTGATTGACAATGCCATTTCTTCCATTAAAACAGAGGGCAGCATCACAATTACGGTCCATCGCTCCGAAGCCCAGGAAAATGTTTACCTGGAGATCGCCGACACCGGCGAAGGCGTTTCAGACAGCCACAAATCGCATTTGTTTGAACCGGATTTTACCACTAAAAAATATGGCATGGGCTTGGGTCTGGCGATTGTCAGCACTATCATCTCAGACCACAACGGCCGGATCTGGGTCGAAGACAATCACCCGAAAGGCTCAAGATTCATCATTGAATTTCCCATCCGAAACCCATAAAGGAGCTGCCCGCTTATGTTTCCAGCGATTCTTATCGTGGATGACGAAGTCTCCATACTTAAATCACTGAGCGGAATCCTCGCTGACGATGGGTTTGAGACCCTGACCGCCACGAACGGGTATGAAGCCCTCAAAATTCTGGAAACCGAGTCACCCGATCTCGTTCTGCTCGACATATGGATGCCGGGCATTGACGGTATCGAGACGCTCAAGGAGATTAAAAAACAGCATCCCGGCACCCAGGTCGTCATGATTACCGGTCACGGCACCATCGAAACCGCGGTGAACGCAACCAAAATGGGCGCCTACGATTTTATCGAAAAACCGATCTCCATTGATAAAGTCATCGTGGCCATCAATAATGCCCTTAATTTCCGACGCCTTGAGGAGGAAAACCAGTATTTGAGGAAAAAAACCATTGAGCGAAATTCTATTACGGGCAGCAGTGCAACGATACAGGAGCTGAAGAAACAAATTCAGATTGCCGCCCCCACGGATGCATGGGTGCTGATCACCGGCGAAAACGGTACCGGCAAAGAACTTGTCGCCCGAATGATTCACCAGTTCAGCCATCGCTCGGACAAGGCCCTCATTGATGTCAACTGCGCTGCCATTTCCAACGAACTGATGGAGAGCGAGCTGCTGGGTTTGGAAAAAGGTGCAGTGACCGCAGCAACAGCCCGGAAAAAAGGGAAGTTTGAACTCGCCGATCAGGGAACCCTCTTTTTCGATGAAGTTGGAGACATGGATTTAAAAACCCAGGCGACCCTTCTGCGGGTGTTGCAGGAAAAACAGTTTCAGCGCGTCGGGGGGGGGCGTACCCTAACCATTGATGTACGCGTCATTGCCTCCAGCAATAAAGATTTGTCAGCTGAAATTCAGGCCGGACGGTTCAGAGAGGATCTTTATTACCGCCTGAATGTCATCCCCATCGAGGTCCCGCCCCTCAGGGACCGGGCTGCGGATATACCTGAACTTGCGGCCTTGCTTCTGGAGCAGATCGCCGAAAACAACGGGATTCCGCCAAAAATGCTCACGCCCGACGCACTGGGGATGCTTCAGCAATATAGCTGGCCCGGCAATATACGGGAATTCAAAAACTTATTGGAACGTTTATCCATCAGCCTGGAAAAAGAAACGATCCGCGCAGCTGACATTCCTCCGCCGTATAACCTGGAATCCAACGCCGGTGCCGGGAAGGAGGCCGCGATTTTTTCCCTTAATCGCTTGAAAGATGCACAAAAGGCCTTTGAGCAGGAGTTTATTCGCAGAAAGCTGACGGAAAACGCCTTTGATATTTCAAAAACGGCCGCCCAAACCGGTGCCGAGAAATCGTACCTGCAGAAAATGGCCAGGCAGATCAGCCCGGCGATGCCCGGCAGGCCGAACCCCGGAGTTTTGAATTCAATGTATAATCCCAGCAGGCCGCCGGCCAGC
>JAGYOT010000013.1 GCA_018399455.1 Desulfobacterales bacterium | reverse complement strand
CGCCGATGAATTTATCGTGATCGATAACTTCATGGTCAACGGCCTGGTGCTTTTTATCTGGCTGGTATTGCCCTGGTCTTTCAAGGGAACACCGCTGGCTGCCGTCGGACCACTGGTCATTTCCGAGGAAGGCATACGCTTGTGCGCATTGATCACCCTTAAATCCAACGCCATCATTTTGTTTTTGATGGCAACGGTGGCCACCATGCCCGTTGCCGCCCTGGGCCACGCCCTGCACCACCTGCGGGTGCCGGACAAGCTGGTGCATCTGCTGCTGATGACCTACCGCTATATTTTCGTCATTGAAACCGAATACCAACAGCTTATCCGGGCTGCCCGCATTCGCTCGTTCAGGCCCGGAACCAATCTGCACACCTATAAAACCTATGCGTATCTGGTGGGGATGCTCTTTGTCCGGGCGGCTGCCCGCGGGGAACGCGTTCATCAGGCCATGGTCTGCCGGGGATTTAACGGAAAATTTGTCTGCCTGAATGATTTTGCTTTGAAACAAAGGGACTGGGCCTGGGCGGGCGCCATGGCTATCGGATTAATAGGATTGGAGGTTCTTGAGTGGTTACCGATCGTTTAGCGATTGATCTGGAAGGGATTTCCCTGACCTACCCGGACGGGCGGAACGTTCTTTCCGGACTATCCTTTCAATTGCCGCAGGGGGTCCGGGCGGGACTGATAGGCCCTAACGGCAGCGGCAAAACCACGCTGTTTCACCTGATCATGGGCCTGATCCCCCAGACAGAGGGGCAGATACGCCTTTTCGGCCGGGAAATGAAAACGGAAAAAAATTTCCGGAGATCACGCAAAAAAATCGGTCTGGTGTTTCAAAACGCGGACGACCAGTTGTTTTCTCCCACGGTCATCGAAGACGTGGCCTTTGGCCCTCTCAATCTTGGGGCCACGCCGCCGGAAGCCAAAAAAATTGCCGAAAGAACCCTTGCTGATTTGAATCTCGAGGGCTTTGAGAACCGAATTGCCTACCGCCTCTCCGGCGGTGAAAAAAAGCTGGTGGCCCTGGCCACCGTGCTGGCCATGGACCCCGAGGTCCTGTTAATGGACGAGCCCACCACCGGCCTGGATGCGGCAACCCGTGAGCGCATCATCGGCATCCTGAACCGGCTGGACAAAACGCTTCTCATCGCCTCCCATGAATATGATTTTCTGGCCCGCACCACAAAGGATATTTATAAAATGGAGGCCGGCCGGGTCGTATCCGCCGGGGATGCGGCACTTCTCCATCCCCACTACCACGCCCATGCGGCCGGCGATGTTCCGCACCAACATCACTAAACCTGCGCCCGGGCCTGTCCGGAACTCCGGACCGGCCCCGTTTCCTGTTCCACCCGCTCCGGACTGAACCAGCGGTCACTATAGTTTTACATGCGACTCAAACTTTGCTAAAAAAAATTCGTTTGAAGGCAATCCTAAAAAAGCCGGGGCCGAGGCCGTTCGAAACAGCCTTGAAAATGCCGGACGGCCGGGGGAATCGCCTCTTTTCATCTGGATGACCTCCACGCCCGGACACGAAGAGGAAATTCTAGCGGGCATCGAATCCGTGCTCGGTCCGAATGTCCCTGTGCTGGGCGGCAGCGCGGCCGACAACGCGGTGCTTGGAAACTGGTCCGTTATCGGCAATGGCGCAGGCAGCAGAGAGGGTGTGGCTGTCAGCGCCGTCTTTCCTTCCTGCGAGCCGGGATATTCATTTCATAGCGGCTACTCAGCCACTTCTCACTTTGGGATCGTGACCCGGGCCAAAGACCGTGTCCTGCAGGAGATCGACGGCCGCCCGGCCGCCCGCGTATACAACGAATGGACCGGCGGCGCTCTGGAGCCGGTGCTTCCCCACGGGGCAGTGCTCTGCAATATACCAACTGGTACCCGCTGGCGCGCGTGAAACATCAGCTGGGCAAGGTCCCCCTCTATCTCCTGTCTCACCCTGCGAGGGTTCTCCCGGATTCCAGCATCAGTCTGTTTACTCATATTCAGGAAAACGATAAAGTTACATTGATGGCCGGAGACCAAAAGAGCCTGATCAGCCGGGCGGCCAGGGTGGTGGAAAGCGTTTTTTCAAACAATGATTATCAGCCGGATAACATTAATGGCGCACTGATCGGGTTTTGCGCAGGCTCCATGATGGCCGTCCGGGATGACCTGCCGGAGGTGCATAAGGAAATCAAATCCGTGCTCGGGGATATCCCGTTTTTGACCTTTTTTTCCTTCGGAGAGCAGGGCTGCCTGATTGAAGGCGCAAACTACCACGGCAACCTGATGATTTCCGTCATTCTCTTCAGCAATCAACCTTCCGCGCTTTAACCGGCAGGAGCAGGAAACCGGCAATGAACTCATCCATAAAAGAAAAAATTCAAAACCTGGGCAGGGAGGAGCTTTATGAAACTGCTCTTGACCGGGAGCGGATGCGAAACCGGGAAAGGCAGTCGCGAAGACACAGCGAACTGCTTTTGCAGGGCCTGCATGTGCTGACTACATCGGACACCGCAGAAACCGGGCTTTTCAATATTCTTCTGACCCTCAACAAATCCGAGTCTCTGACCGGATCGTTTGTTCTGGTTTCCGGCGCCAACAGCTATTTTAAAGTTTTTTCCTCCACGCTTCCCGAATTTCTGGGAACCCAATGGTATCCGGCAGCCATGTTTACCCGCATGTTTGACAGAGGCAAACCCGTCATTGTGCATGATCCCGGGCAAACGGATGAATGGAAGGACAAACCGGGCCTCATGGAAAGATACCGCTCAGCAGTCCATGCGCCTTTTCGTTTTGGGCCATCCCGCGCCGCAATCGTCTGTGTCAACCGGGAACACGGCTTTATCAATTATATGCACGCCAGGCTGCTTTATCGGCTGGGCCCGCTGCTGACCCAGGCCCTGCTCTCCATCCGGAATATCAAAAAACTGGAAGACGCCCGGGCCCAGCTTGAAGAGAAATCCCGGCAATTGGAAGAGGCCCTGGGCAAGGCGACACATTTGGCTCAGACCGATTACCTGACGCAGGTTTTAAACCGCAGGAGTTTTTTTGACATCGCAGAAACGGAGCTGGACCGTTCCCGCTGATTGAATCTGCCGCTTTCCATACTGGTTCTGGATGTGGATGATTTCAAGGCAATAAACGATCGTCACGGTCATATCACCGGGGATTCGGTGCTCAGGGCCCTGGCCGGGCTTTGCCGGTCCGTCCTGCGACGCTCCGATGTGCTTGCCCGCTACGGGGGGGAGGAATTCGTGGTGCTCCTTCCGGAAACCACAAAAGATCAGGCGGTCAATATTGCCGAGAGAATAAGACAGGCGGCCATCGAGATCCGCCCGGCCGGCCTCTCCGGGGACGCCAAGCTCACCCTCAGCCTCGGCGTAGCCGGAAAGAGTTCTGCTTCATGCGAAATATATACCCTTATTGATCAGGCGGATCAGGCCATGCTTGAGGCCAAAAGACAAGGCAAGAACCGGGTCGTCGTGTATCGCTTTTGAGCCCGCCGGCTACGTCCGTTACGGCGAAACCGTAAATTCTTGACGGACCTTGCTGACGATTCACTGCTGAAGCCGCCCTGCTTGACGCCCTGACATCAGCCGGCTTCAATGTCAGGGCGTTTCCGTTTTCTCAATCCTTTTCTGTTCAATTCCTTTCGATATGAATCCTTTTAATGGTCTGCGGGGCCGTCAATACAATATTGCGGCGGGCCATCGCTTCGATCTCACTTAGAGGGATTTGGTTTTTCGATAAACCAGCACAATTCTATTTTTATTTTCAATTTGACTTATCGAAAGAAACGATGAAATAAATCGTTTTATACACATCTTTGGGTTTATTCGACATCGCGCATCAAAGGCGAGACCCGGCAAGTTTGATACGGTTATGGATTTATTATCTGAGGCAAAACAATGAGCAGCAATTATCGTCCCCTATGGCATGAACTGGGTATGGATATAGACGCCCACGACAGTCTCCTGGAGGTTTTGAACCAGAGCTACCAGGAGATCTATCTCTCCCAGAAGAACCGGCCGGAAACCATGCGCTATTTTGATTTTGTCATGAGCGAGGTTCATGGCCTTCGGATCAAAGAGCTGATGGACGAAAAAACAGAGGGCCGGAAAATTGTCGGCTCCTACTGTGTTTTCGTGCCCGAGGAAATCGTTCTGGCGGCAAACGCTACCCTGGTTGGCCTTTGTTCGGGTGCGGATTTTGCCATGGAGGCGGTTGAAAGCCTGCTGCCCCGAAACACATGTGCGCTCATCAAATCCTCGTTCGGCTTTAAACTGGGCAAGGTCTGTCCCTTCCTGGAAAGCGCGGACATGATCGTCGGGGAAAACACGTGCGACGGAAAGAAGAAGGCCTATGAAACCCTGGGTGATCTCGTTGGAAACCTTTACGTCATGGATCTGCCCCAGGTTAAATCCACGATTGGCCGGGAACTTTTAAAAACCGAATACGAGCGCTTCAAGACCGCCATGGAAGAGCTGACGGGTGTTCCCGTAACCGCTGAATCCTTGCAACAGGGCATTCGGACAGTCAACGCCAAGCGCGCCGCCCTCCACCGCCTTTACAGCCTGAGAAGCGCTGCGCCCGCGCCCATCTCCGGCCTCGATGCCCTGCTTGCCAACCAGGTCGCTTTCTATGACAAGCCGGCCCGATTCACGGAATCGGTCCACAAAATCTGTGATGAACTGGAAGCCCGGATTGCCGAGGGCAGAGGCGCTTTCCCCAAGGGAACACCCCGGATTCTTGTTTCCGGATGTCCGCAGGCCGTCCCCAACTGGAAGCTGCCCCATATCGTGGAGTCTTCGGGCGCGGTCATCGTCGGCGAGGAATCCTGCGTGGGCGAGCGGGGGACGCGCAACCTGACCGATGCCTCGGGCGAGACCGTCTCCGGGATGATGGAGGCCATCGTGGACCGCTACTACGCAATCGACTGCGCCCTTTTTACCCCCAACCCGGACCGGATGACCCACATCCGGGAGATGATCGGCGCCTACAAGGCGGACGGCGTCATTCATTACGGCCTGCAATTCTGCCAGCCCTATATCATGGAATCCCTGCCGATTGAAAAGACGCTCAAGAAAAGCGGTATCCCAACGCTTTGCCTGGAGACCGACTACAGCATGGAGGATGCGGGTCAGCTCAAAACCCGGGTGGAAGCCTTCGTGGAACAGCTTAAATAATGCCTGAACGAAAACCGTCTTTTTCGCCATTATCTGTGTCAGGCTCAAATTTTAATCCTCAAAATACTTGAGTATGTCTGCGGTTAAAATTTTCGCCTTCCTTGATCTTGACAAAAAATCCTGGTTTTCGTTCGGGCACTAAATAGCCAACTGGTCCAAAGCCTGAAAGGCGGACAGATAAAATTTACGGAGGACTTTCTGCTGCCTGTGCTCAGCCTGCGCAATCTAATCCAGCAGCTTGTCCCTGCTGGATCCTCCAGATCGATCAAAACGGTCATTATTGCGGGTTTTGCCGAATGAGCCGGCATCCGTGCTTTGCCTCGGCAATGGCCGCCTGACCGACTCGAGTTGTTTTTTAAGGGCGTTAAGCTCTGGCATCATCCCTGTCCCTGCAGATCCGTTGTTGACGTTTATTGAAAAATCGCTTTGCCTCAAAATCATATTATAAACCGCTTCTCTCTCATGCGCAAATCCCGAGGAATGCAGCTTACCATCATGTGGACAGACTTAAGCCTGTCCCCTTTCAGAGGAGAGGAAATGCAGCGCAACGCAGATATTGAACTTCTTTTGCGAAGCCATCAATATTGCCGAGTGAATAAGACGGACAGCAAGCGAGGACCGCCCGGGCGGCCGGCCCGTTGAAACCAATGTCAACTTCAGCCTCGGCGTAGCCGGAAAGAATTCTGCCTCCTGCGAAATATATACCCTTATTGACCAGGCAGACCACAGGCCATGCTTGAGGCCAAAAGACAGGGCAATAACCGGGTTGTCGTGTATCACTGTTATCAGGTTGTGTTCATAAATCGACAATAAAATTGTTTTGTTTCAAGCGATGCAATACCGATTTATTGAGCCGGATATATTTTACGCCGGCCGGTTTTTCTTTTTCCCTGCATCCCGAAAGGAGGGCGGCGGTTTTCTGTCAGATTTTTGCTCCTTGCTTTTCCGGGTTTGACGGGACGCCGGTACGCTGCCGGTTTTGCGGAAACCCTGATGATGCCCAACTGCTGTCCAGCCACAGACACGGTCTTTAGATTGCGCAGGACATCTGCAGGCATCTGCATAGGCAGATCAACCCAGGCAAAATCATTGTGAATTTCAATCCGCCCGATGTATTCCGGATCAATTCCTGCCTCATTGGCAAGCGCGCGCACTATGTTTCCTGGCTTGACGCCCTGACGCCGGCCAACCTCAACGCGGAACCGCTCCATTTTTCTATCTGATTCTTTTCTGTGTAACCCTTTCCCGTTTGTTTCAGGGCCTGACTTTTTGTGCGCTCCCACGGTTTTTTGCCTGTCTGCCGCTTTCTCAAATGCGGGAACACCTGGCTCTGCCTTCTCAGGCAGCAGCAAGGGGGGCTTACCCTGCACCATTTTCGCCAGTGCCGCGGCAATATCAAGTGCCGGGACATCATGCTCCGTCCGGTACTGATCCATGAGTCCGTGGAAAAACCCCAGGTCGTTTTCAGCCAGAGTATCGGTTATGGCCTGCTTAAACCTCGCGATGCGGTGGTCATTGATCATTTCGGTGGTCGGAAGCTTTAGCATTTCAATATCCTGGCGTGTGACCTTTTCAATTGCACGCAGCACGCGCCGCTCCCGTGGCGTGACAAAGAGGATGGCCTCCCCGCTCCGGCCCGCCCGGCCGGTACGGCCAATCCGGTGGACATAGGATTCCGGGTCATAGGGGACATCATAGTTGATCACATGGCTCACCCGGTCTACATCCAACCCCCGGGCTGCAACATCAGTGGCTACCAGAATATCCAGCACTCCGGACTTCAGCTTTGCAAGGGTCTCTTCCCGGATGCTTTGGGAAATATCCCCATTTAATGCAGCACAAAGATAGCCCCTCGCCTCAAGCCGTTTAGCCAGTTCAAGGGTAGCGGTTTTGGTACGCACAAATATAATGAGCCCGTCAAACGGTTCGGCTTCCAAAATCCGGGTCAGGGCATCCAGCTTGTGGTTGTCGCCCACGATCCAGTAACGCTGCCGAGTGGTGGGCAAGGTCATGGTCCTCGCTTTTACGGTGATCTGCTCCGGATAGTTCATGTGCTTTTCGGCAATCTTTCGAATGGCCTGGGGTATTGTTGCGGAAAAAAGCGAAATTTGTCGGTCCGGTGGCGTCTGGCCCAGGATCCATTCCACATCGTAAATAAACCCCATGCGAAGCATTTCGTCCGCCTCGTCAAGCACCAGGTGCTGCATGGCGTCCAACTTAAGGGATTTTCGCCGCATGTGATCCATGATACGCCCGGGGGTTCCAACCACCACATGGACGCCCTGCTTCAGCCGCCGAAGCTGACTGCCGTAATCCTGACCGCCATATATGGGAAGAGCCCGGAAGCCTTTCAAATGCACTGCGTACTGGTGAAAAGATTCAGACACCTGTATGGCCAGTTCCCGGGTAGGGGTGAGCACAAGCACCTGGGGGACCGGGAATTTCAAGTCAATCCGGGAGAGAATGGGCAGGGCAAACGCCGCGGTTTTCCCTGTGCCGGTCTGGGCCTGGCCTATCAAGTCCTTGCCCGCCATCAGATGAGGGATTGTTTTTTCCTGGATGGGCGTGGGTTTTTCATAACCGGCCGCCTCCAGGGCACTGATCAGGAGCGTTGAAATATTTAGCGCCTTAAAATCCAGAGGCACAGGCAATTGATGATTCAATGACATAATAACGATTCTTCTTTTCAGTAATTAAATTTTCCCGGCAAACCCGAGTACAGGAAATAACGGGCCTTTTTATGTAATCTTTTTCTTACAAACCTGGCTTTTGGATTGTCTGGCTTTTGCCGGATGCTTAAAGGGCGAGGAATAAAAAAAGCAGATATCTTGCCGTCAGCAGGGTGAAGCCTTATGTAAACGGTTCAAACGGTTTTTGCAATCTTTTTAAACCGTTTTTTTCCCAAAAAGATGCAGAAGCCTCCAATCTGCCGGTTAAATCAAGCCGATGATGCTTAAATTCCGGGCCAAAACAGCACTGGTAATGGCCAGGGATTCCGGGTCCAGGTAAAACTCGGCCTGTTTTTGGAAAAGAACGGTGCCTTTGGCCGGAAATTCTTCGTCCGCATCATTGAAAAGCAAAAGAAGAGAAATCCGCGGCAGTGCACTGAATTCCATGGATACATCGTGAGCGGTCTCCATTTCACAGAAAACCCCGCCCAGATCCTCGGAAACCCTTCTCAAGACGTCGGCTTTGCCGGAAAATTTTTTCTCAATGACATTCTCCGTATCACTGGCAAAATAATTAATATTCGTAAACTGGGCGGTCTGTTTCAAATCCTTGAAAGCGATCCATTCCGGGTCAAACGCTGGCGCATCCGGGCACCGCAGGATATACTGGAACAGGATAACCGAGACCATGTAATCGGGTCGACTTCCGGCTTCATCGACAATGCCCGTGTTGGAGACAAAAAACCGTTGGTTCAAAAAGGGAAGCACCAGGCGGCTGTCTTGCTCATACATCCCGAGGGTATCCCTGACGGATGCCAGGTCCACCCGGACCAATTGGTCCAGGTAAATCTTTCTGTTCTTTTCAAACGCATCAGATCTTTGGTCCATGAGAGGCATCTCCGTTCCGCAGTTGACTTTTGCCACCGACCACGGCCTGTTTCTGCTTCTGCCTGCCGGCTGCTGTTTTCTCGACAAAAATCGGACGGCCGTCCGGCCAGCTGGTCTCCGTATAGTACATCAAGGTGGCGATGGTGGCGGGCGAGGGCGTGAATATCTGGACCTGCTCGGGAATAAAATGAAGTTCACGGCGGGCAAACGCCTTCAAGCGCTCCATGTCCCTTAAGGTGCAGCCCGGATAGGCGGCGATGAAATAGCAGGTCAGAAACTGTTTTTTCGAAAGCTCCCGGTTTTTGCGGCGAAAGCGGCGGATAAACCGCCGGGTTGTTTCGATCCCGGGTTTACCCATCAGGGCGAGAACATGATTTTCGCAATGCTCGGGGGCAATTTTTAGCTGCCCGGAAATGTGGTGTCTGACCAGCGCCTCCAGGTACTTCTCCCCGGCCGCGGTATCGGCAAGGATCATGTCGTGGCGGATGCCTGAGCTGATGAAGACCTTTCTAACGCCGGGCACCTGACGAAGCTTTTCAAGAAGCCGGATCTGGCGGGTATGGTTGACCGGCAGGTGTTTGCAGGGCGAAGGCGTCAGACAGCGCTTGTTTCGGCAGGGCCCTTTCTCGCGTTTTCGGCCGCATTCGATGCCGTACATATTCGCCGTTGGGCCGCCCACGTCCTGGATAACACCCTTAAACCTCGGGTGCCGGGTCATCTCCCGGGCTTCCCGCAAAAGCGAGGCCTCACTTCGCTCCACAATGGTGCGGCCCTGGTGGACGGCAATAGCGCAGAAATTACACTCACCGTAGCAGCCCCGATGGGTGGCAAGCGAGAACCGGATTGTCTCCATGGCCCGCACCGGCCCCTGGCGGCTATAGAAGGGAGCGACCTCGCGCTCGTACCCGATCTCGTGGATGCGGTCCAGTTCCTCGGTTGTGGGCAGCGGATGGGGCGGGTTGTGGACGAGATACCGGGTATCCTGCATTTGAAAAAGGCCGACGGCGCTCACCGGGTCGCTGTTTTCATAAACCATCTGAAACATTTTCTGAAATGCGGCCTTGTCACGGCTGACCGAATCGTGGGCGGGGAGTTCGATACCGCCTCCAGGTCTTTGCCTGGAAATATAGCAGATCCCGCGGAGATCTTTCACATTCCGGCCGGCGGCAAGCCGCCCGGCCAGTTCGACCACCGTCTGCTCCCCCATGCCGTAGACCAGGATGTCAGCCCTGGCATCGAATAAAACCGAACGCCGGATGCGGCCAGACCAGTCGTCATAGTGCGAAGTGCGCCTCAGGCTGGCCTCAATGCCGCCCAGCACAATCGGGGCCGTATTCTTGAAATGCCTTCGGATCAGGTTGGTGTAGACAATGCTCGCCCGGTCCGGCCGCCGGGTGTTTCTGCCGCCGGCGGTCAAATCGTCCCGTCTGCGGGGCTTTCTCATCGGCGTGTAGTTGGCGATCATGGAATCCATGCACCCGGCGGTGACGCCCCAGAAAAGCGTCGGCTCGCCCAGCCGGCCGATATCATCGCCTCCCCCCGTGTCGGGCTGGGCGATGATGCCCACCCGGTAGCCTTTGTCTACCAGCACCTTTCCAATAACCGAGACCCCGATATGCGGCGAGTCAATGTAGGTGTCCCCGGTAACCAGGATAACATCCAGATCCTTCCAGCCCAGGGCGTTCATTTCCTTTTTTGTTGTGGGCAAAAACATCTAACGGGTACTCTATACTGATGCGGTTTGCCGGGACCAGAGGTAAAGCGCGATCCCGGCTGCGGTTGCGGCATTCAAAGATTCCACGGCCCCGCTTATGGGAATGGCCACCGCCCTTTTCCGATGGCGGGCGGGAAGCCCCGGCCCCTCAATACCGCAAAGCAGACCGAAGGTCTCTGGAAATGCATATTGAGAAATATCCGTGCCTTCGCCCGAGAGGCAAACAAGGGGCAGATCATCCGTAAGCCCGGTTATGGCCGGGCCCTGAAATAGGCGGGCATGAAACACCGCCCCGCCGGACGCCCGGATTGCCTTGGGATGAAAGGGATGGGCGCATTCGGCAAGCAGGATCATCCGCCGAACACCGAAGGCGACAGCGGAGCGGATGACCGCACCCACGTTTTCCGGATCCTGGAAGGGGATCAAAAGGGTGCAGCCCCCTGGAAAGCCATCCTGCGGCTGCCATTTTCCCGGGCCCGGCGTCTGCACCAAGAGCAGAGGCGAGTTCGTGCCGTTTACATCAAGGGTTTTAAAAAGCGCCGGTGCCAGCTGATACCAGGCCAGATCTGCGGGCGCCTCATCAGGCGGCGGGGCCTGGGTATCATCGGAGAGCCAGGCTTTGCATCGATCCGGGAAGGTATCCAGGACTTCCTTCACCTGCTTGGCTCCGGAGACAATGGCTTTCTCCTGCTTTTTGATGCCACGGCCGGAGAGCAGCTTTTTTAGCTCCCTGAACGTGTCGTTCTGTTCGCTTTCAATTCGCCTGACATCGTGCCGGCCCATGGCCTTCTCCTTTTTTTCCCACATGGGCGCCTGCTTGCGCCGAAAAACTACCAGACGCCGGTGGTGGGGCGAATGCGGAATTCGGTAGGCGATATCCTGCCGGAGTTCATAGTGATCATGAAACCGGCTGCAGGCAAGGGCAACTTCATCATCGCAGCGCGGTCCTTTCATGAAAATTGCCAGTCCGTCCCGGCGCAGACATCCCTGGATTCGAAAGAGCGTTTTATCAATGGACTCCACCGCCCGGGTGATGACACCCGCAACCGGTCGGTTGAATTCCGGGGTGATACCGCATCCGACCACGGAAATGCTTTTGAGTGAAAGCTGTTTGATGACAGTTTCCAGAAATTCCACCCGGTTCCTGCGGCTCTCGGCAAGCACGACCTCTGTATCCGGGTAGGCGATTTTAAGGGGAATCCCTGGCATGCCGGGGCCTGTGCCAATATCCAGAAGCGGCGAGGGGAGCTTGGCCATTTGGCCGGGAAGGAGGGAGTCAACATACAGCTTCACCACCATGTTGGTAAAATTGTGGATCCGGGTCAGGTTGAGCTGCGGATTATACCGGCGCAGCAGTTGGTGATAGGCCCAGAGCTGATCAAGCTGCGTGTTTGACAGAGAAATGCCCGCACGCTCAAGGAGGGCTTTCATTTCACCCGGATTGTGGCGGCCGGCGTCTCTGGTTATGGCCTGCTTCTGTTTTTTCATCCTGTCCTGTTATAGGGCATCCGACCGGCTTGTGCAAGCCGTTCCCGGAAAGTACCCGGCACAGAGCGGAAATCGGTAATTTTCAACCCTTGCTTTCCTTTGGCTTTGTTTGCGTGTAATTTAGATCATTGACGATCAGGGGGGAAATTGTTTCAGTTTGAAATCAGGAAGGAAAGCAATTGCTTCTATCCATTTGATCTGACAAAAAAATTGAAACCAATTGAAACAGACGGGAGTGAACCTTGCAGGACTGCTTTTTTCTCAGCAACTGGCCGGTCTTTTATGAAGATAATCATTTGCTGGCCCTTTATAAACCGGCCGGACTTCTTGTTCAGGCGGACCGGACAAAAGACGTCTCGCTTCTTGAACTGGCAAGAGCCTGGCTGAAAGAGCGGTATGCCAAGCCCGGACGCGTATTTCTGGGGCTTGTCCATCGACTGGACCGCCCTGTGGCAGGCGTTCTTTTGTTCGCCCGCACCTCCAAGGCAGCTGGGACGCTATCTGAAAGAACATGCTCCTCCAGGTTTTACTGTAAAAACCCAAGATAGAAGAGCTGATGTATTCCGTTATTCACCACCAACCAAGCCAAGCACCTGGAAAGAGACGACAATACGACCCGATTTTGTTTTAAGCACAAAAGATGAGGTCGTAGCAGTAGCTGATGCAAAATATATTAATCATGACAATAAAAAACCAAGTACAGGGGAACTTTATCAGCTTGCTGCTTATGGTCAAGTATACGAGATGGCAGATCCCAAAGCTTTGCTACTATACCCAACAACCAAAAA
>JAGYOT010000129.1 GCA_018399455.1 Desulfobacterales bacterium | reverse complement strand
TCAACCAGTTCCGGCACGATCGTTAGGAGGTCATCCACCGTGTAGCCGTTTTTGATGTATTCCTCTGCGGAAATGCGGAGCAGGACGGGAAAATCGTCGCCCACAGATTTCCGGACCTCGCGGACGACTTCGATCACAAAACGGGCGCGGCCGGCAAAGTCGCCGCCATAGGCATCTGTTCGCTGGTTGGAAATGGCGGACAAAAACTGGGTGAGAAGGTAGCCGTGGGCGCCGTGGATTTCAACTGCGTCAAAACCGGCTTCCCTGGCCCTTTGGGCCGCGGTTCCGAAAGATGCGATGATTTCCTGGATATCTTCTAAAGACATCTCTTTCGGCATCTGCTGATAGATCAGGCTAGGCGCGGCTGAGGGGGCGAGGGCGTTTCCCTTTTTGAGCATGTACAGACTTTCCCGGCCGGCATGATGCAGCTGCATGGCCGCTTTGTTTCCGGCTGAATGCATGGCCCCGGCCAGTTTCTTAAGCCCGGCAATGAAATGATCGTCCCATGCGCCGATTTCAAAAGGGCTTATCATGCCGGTGGGATGAACAGCGGCGATTTCAGATATCAGAAGCCCGGCTCCGCCTGCAGCCTGGCGTTTCATATAGGCCAGGAGGGCTTGGCCTACGCCCCCGCCTTTTTCGCATAAACCTGTTCCCATGGGTGGCAGCACGGCGCGGTTTGGGATGACTGTGGTTCTGATGGTAATCGGTGAGAACAGAGCGTTCAGCTCATTCATCTGCTTTTCCTCGTTTTCGGCAAGAATCCTGATTCATGCAGTTGGTCTGACCCTGCGGTTTTTCTATCCGTATAATAATCCCTGTTTTGTGTCAAGAAAAATAGAACGTTTGCTCGGTTTTTGATGATTCGGCCCGGCCGAACGGTTTAAACAGAATTTTCCGGGGAAACGATCTCACGACGAAGCAATGATTGCGAAGTCATCAGGGCTTGAACCGCCCTTTTCAAAAAACTGTCTGGAAAACACCCCCTTCGGCAGGGATACAAAAAAATGCTTTCGGACGAGGGCAATTCAGGATAAAATATGAATTTTAGGATTATCAGGAGGGTTTTCGTTTTCAGAATGCATACCGCAATGCGCTTGCGGTACCGGAAATTGTTATACTTTATCAGAAATGGGAGAATCGCATATGAAGGACAACCAAGCGCTTGACATCAGTTATGTCCAAAACCTTCTGGCCCCATCCGAGGCGGCCGTCACCCTTTTGCCCCTGACAGCGATCAAAGAGTCTGATCATGCATTTTTTTGGGGTGCTTTTTTTTTAAGTATCGCGACCTGCCTGTTCGGATGTGCGGTTTCGCTTTTTGCCTCGGCCTATTCCCATATTCCTTTTATTGTCCTGGTGGCCGCATTCGGTTTGCTTTTTTTGCTTTTTTTTGTTGTCTTTGCGGTTCGTGGTCTGCATATTCGCAGGACGGCCCGGGCACTGGAGCGCCTGATGCGGCCCCGTGATATTGTTTATCCAAAGACCTCTGGCGAGGCCGGCTCAAGGACAAACGTCAGCAGAATCCAGGAAAGCATTAGCCGGGCATTTGGCGATGGGGCGGCCCGAAGCTGGGAAGAGGCAATTGGCATCCTCTCGGCCATGTCCGCTGATGAAGTCGATGTGGGTACCCTCCATCAGGTGCTCCGGGCCCTTGTGGATGTCGGTATGTTTACCGAAAAAGAGAGCAACGGCAAAAAAATGCTTACCTTCAATTCTGAGCCAACCCTGGCTTGACGCTGAATCCGAGGAAGGGAGTCAAGATGGATGTGGACCGTATTTTCGTCTGGGCCGGTAACTTCTATCATGCCCATCCTTATTGGGCTATCGGCATTGTTGTAGGTTTGGTTATAATTGCTTTTCTGAGGCCGAAACAGGTTTTCAAATCTTTGTTAATCCTGATACTTGTCGCCGCCGCCGCCTATGTTCTCTATTTAATCGGAAAGGCGGTGCTGGCCGGAATTGCCGGTAAACATCAAATGATCAACAAATGAGCAGTGAATAAATTTGACAAAGGGGAGGCATGGCATGGGAACCGTTAAGCTTTATAAGGCCGTTTCAGGACTCATGCTGGTGCTGCTGGCGGCAGGCTTCGCTCCGGCGGCTGCCCAGATTCCCGAGTCCACCGGGCAGAGCGTTTATGTATCCATCTATTCCCACGTTTATTCCGGCCCCAGGCTGGTCAAGTTTCAGCTTGCCGGCATGCTCAATATCCGCAATACCGACCCTGAACATGCGATTATGATCACGCAGGTGGACTACTACGATACCAACGGGAATATGATCGACGCTTATATCGAGGAGCCAATAAAACTGGAGGCGATGGAGACGACTTATTTTCATGTCAAGGAATATGACGAGAGGGGAGGAGCAGGCGCAAACTTCCTCGTCAACTGGCGGTCTGAAAAACCGGTCAGCCTTCCCATCATTGAAAGCCTTATGCTTGGCACGAGGTCCGGACAGGGGATTTCTTTTATCTGCCCCGGCCAGGTCATAAAAGAGAATTCGAACAGGTAAGCCTGTCTTTTTGCCGGAGCCGTTTATGCCTGGGGATTTCTATCTCTCAACAGATCAATTGGTCTCAATCGCCGGGCGAATGGGCCGGAAATTCCTGGAGGGCCTTGTCTCGGACGGCGGCGAAATTGCCTGTATTCCCTCCTTTATTCCCATCGGAAAGATTCCCCGGCAGGGCCGTATTCTGGTCCTGGACTTGGGCGGGACAAACATCCGATGCGCCCAGGTTTGCCTGGACAAGGGCCGCCTTGTTATTGAAAAAGGCCCGGAAAAAGAAAAACTCACTGAAGAGGGAAGCCGGGAGCTGGCTTTAAATACCTTTTTGAGCCGTCTGGCCGGTCTTATTGATTCTTTGGCTCCGGAGAACGGGCTGCCGATGGGCTACTGTTTTTCCTATCCGGCCCGGCCGACGCCAGACGGCGATGCGGTTCTTTTGCGCTGGACAAAGGAGCTGTCTGTCAGTGATATGGCCGGTCGAAAGGTCGGGGAACTGCTGTGCCGGTATCTGCTGGATAGGAAGCCGCCAAGACAAATCAAGCGCGTGCGAGTCATCAATGATACGGTTGCTGCCCTTATGGCGGGTATGACGGTCTCTGCTTCGGACGCCTGCATCGGACTGATCGTCGGTACGGGGACCAATATGGCCGTGGCCCTTGATCCGCACCGAATGCCGAAGATTGATGCTGCAGCATCAGGAGGAGCTCTGCTGCCTGTTAATCTGGAATCCGGAAATTTTGACCCACCCTACTTAACCCGATGGGACCACCATCTGGATCAAAACTCCCATAATCCGGGTGAGCAGCGCTTTGAAAAAGCCGTTTCCGGCCAATACCTGGCCCGCCTTTTGAAAATTCGAATGCCTGAGAGCGATATTGACAGCAGTCAGAGTGCGGCTGTGGTTTTTGAAAAAGCCTATGGCGCAAAGGCCCGATCCGATAAGGAACGGGATGTCGCCAGACAGCTGATTGAACGCTCTGCGCGCCTGACAGCCGCTTCACTGGCTGGTGTTATCGCCAGGATGGCGGATTGGAAATCCTTTAAGACGGTTTCGATTACAGCAGAAGGCAGCGTTTTCTGGGGCCATCCGGCTTACAGGAAAGCAGCGGAAACCGCCCTTCGCGCTGTTCTGGCCGAGACGGCAGCGGCGGCGCCGGATTTCGAGTTTTTGGCCGTAAATCACGCCAACCTTCTGGGAAGCGCTATCGCCGGGCTGTGCGGCTGAATCCCGGTATTCGTTTTTAAGCCGCAACGCTCATTTTATCAGTCAGACAGGAACCAAAGCGGGGGACCATGGCACCGGATAACTTTGTAATCGGAAAAGTTTATTTTGAAGGCAGTCTGCTTCATCCCAGGTATCCGATACCTGAGATCGAAACCTGGATTTATGTGGGCAAAAACCTTTTTGCGGATGATGAGGCGGGGGAAGATGCTTATTATTTTATTAACCCTCAGAAATACTATGAGGATGATTTAAAGCAGGCGATTGATGACGAGGATTTTTTTGAGGCGATCGATGGCTATTATATGGTCCTGGAAAACGATCTGGACGGCATTATGGATATTGATGAACTTGCGGCATGGGTGGCGATGTTAAAGGACGCAGATCATGCTGACCAGGCGTTTTGACCTTTTTGCGGACCGTAGATTCGATGGAGCAAAGGAACCGGCCGGATGAAAGTACTTGGCATTGAAGGCAGTCCACGGAAAAACGGTAACACGGAAAAACTGGCGAGAACCATTCTTGACGGCGCAGTCGTTACAGACCCGTCTAGTAGGCCAGGAGCGTCGCCAAAAGCCCGGATATCACAATCCCGTCAAACGTGCCGGCGCCGCCGATGCTTGCAACACTTGTGTTGATGGATTTGATTTCATTCAAGTGCATAAGGTCCGCGCCGATCAGAGGACCGAGGACGCCTGCGCAAAAGGCAATCATTGGAGCCAGTTCATGATGGAATAAGATTCCGCAAAGGGCGGCCAGAAACCCGGGCACAAGGGCAGGCATTGCAATTCCTACTTTGGGAATCGGGCGGGCCAGGTGATAGCAGGCAGCCACATTAATTCCTACTGAGATCAGAGTTAAGGCAAGATCCGTCATGCCGTAGAGACTGATCCGCACAAGCTCGTAAGCCACAATCATTACAGGCACCACACAGCCGCCGAAGTTGACGGCGATAACGGTGTAAGGGGCTCGGCGGACCTGCCCCGGAAACATTCTCTCGAAACCGAACATGCTGAATATATTTGACTCAAGCATTTGGGTACGAGGGATCCGCTTCACCGGTATGTTGATCATTCCGCCAAGAAAAATGCCGAGCGCCGCCCACATGGAGAGTGAAGGGCTAAGGCCGAGACGGCCAAGGGCGGTCAGCATAATATCGGCAAGAAACAGGGGCAGCAGAATCAGCAGTCCCAAAAAAGCGGCTAACGGCAAACATCCGTATGGCATTTGATGACCCTCTTCTGAAGATTAAGATTGTTTTTCTTTCTGAACGACGCATTTTTTGATACGATTCATAAAATTAAGACCCTTTCGTTCGTCTGGCAAGTGCCGGAGGCGGCCCCCCCAGAAAAGCAGGTGCTGCGCCATGGAGCGCTTTGATATTGAATTCGACAGGGCTTATCGGCTGGCCCTTGAAAATGTGACATCTGTTGGAAGCAGACTCCTTCCGCTCAACCAGGCGGACTGCCATGTGCTGGCTGCACCGGTTAAAGCCATAGTCAACTCCCCATCGGTCGAGTCTTCCACGAAAGATGGTTTTGCCGTGATTTCGGACGATCTCTCAGAGGCCGGTCCGGATCATCCCGTGAGACTGGAGGTGATTGACCACGTGGCTGCCGGCGGTCGCATGGAAGGGACGATCCGAAGCGGTCAGGCAGTCCGGATTCTGACCGGCGCCCCGCTCCCCAAAGGGGCAACTGCCGTGCTTGCCGAAGAATTTGCAGATGTTGAGGGCCAGGAGATTATGGCCAGAGCCGATGCCGGGCCCGGACGGAATCTTCAGCCCGCGGGCGAGGATGTAGCCGAGGGCGAGCTGCTGGCTGATGCGGGACAGCAGCTTACCCCCGGGCTGATTGCCCGTCTGACAGCAGGCGGCATATCGGAGGCCCATGTTTTTCGGAAGCCGCGTGTAGGCTTGCTTGCAACAGGCAGTGAAGTTCAGCTTCCGGGAGCTCCATTGGCAGAGGGAAAACTTTATGCCAGCAATGTGGCCCTTCAGGAGTCCTGGCTGTTGAATGCGGGCCTGGAAGTTGCGGTTATGGCCGCCCCGGATGAATTCGCCGATATCTCTGATGCCGTCAGCCGGCTTCATTCAGAGTGCGATGTGGTGCTCACCTCAGGCGGGGCATGGAAGGGCGACCGGGACTTGGTGGTCAAGGTCCTGAACGCACTGGGCTGGGAGATGGTCTTTCACCGGGTGCGAATGGGGCCGGGCAAATCCCTGGGAGCTGGCCGGCTTCAGGCAAAGCCGGTTTTCTGCCTGCCGGGCGGACCGGCATCCAACGAAATCGCTTTTATCAT
>JAGYOT010000128.1 GCA_018399455.1 Desulfobacterales bacterium | reverse complement strand
AGGCTCATCATTTACCGGTTTACCACCCGGCCCGGGAAGAAGACCTGATCTCAAGCCGGCGTGCCAGGGCGGCTGCGGCAGGATTGAATCCGGATTTTATCGAGGAACTCTACCGGGTTATCCTTCGCCAGTCCCGGGCCGAACAGACCCGGCGGCTTGGCAAAAAAGCGGTTTTTCCCGGCGGCGTTGTTCTGATCGTAGGCGGCCGGGGTGCGATGGGCCGGTACTTTGAGCGCCGTTTTGCCGAGACGGGCTATGAAGTCCGGATTCTCGACAAGTCCGACTGGGAGGATGCCGAAAAGCTCTGCCAGGGCGTCAATCTGGCGCTGGTCAGCGTTCCCATCGATCAGACCGTAGCGATTATCGGTCAAATCGCCTCTTATCTGCCAAAAGGCGCCCTCCTGGCCGACATTACCAGTATTAAGGCATCCCCTGTATCCACTATGCTGGAGGCTCACGAAGGACCTGTGGTGGGGCTTCATCCGATGTTCGGGCCGAGCACTTCCTCGCTTGACAAGCAGATCGTGGTAGCCGTGCCCGGCAGGCATGAGGCGCAATACCAGTGGCTGCTGGACCAGTTTACCGCCTGGGGCAGTGTGGTGGTGACAGCCGATGCCAAAGAGCATGATGAAATCATGGATCTGGTTCAGGCCCTGCGCCATTTCGCTTCTTTCGCCTTCGGCCGGTTCCTGTGGCTGAAACAGGTCGATCTCGAGCGTACCCTTGATTTCACAAGCCCCATATACCGCCTGGAACTGGGAATGGTGGGGCGGCTTTTTGCCCAGGACCCCGCCCTTTATTGCGAGATTATCTTTGCTTCCAAAGAACGCCGGGACATTCTTCGCCAATATATCCGTTCGCTTCAGGAAAACCTTGATATGCTGGAGAAAAACGACAGGGCGCAGTTTTTGGCTCAATTCTCAAAAATTGCGGATTGGTTCGGCACTTTCAGCGAACAGGCGATGCGCGAGAGTACCTATATTATAGACAAGCTGACAGAGAGGTTCTAACAGTTTGCTAAGCCTTTACGCCCGAGCTCCCGGCGTCAGGCGCCGGGAAAATTCTCAATGGGCTGCCAGCGGGTAAGCAGACGCGTAATCGGCCCGTTTTTTTTGCCCTCGTTGTAAAGCGTGTGCACATAGGTAAAATCAGGTTCTTCTTTAAGCCGTTGGGCGAATGCGGTGACCTTGTCGCCGAAAACCGCCTCCCCTTGATACTGGATGGCGATTTCTTTCGGCAGGCAGGTCTCAGCGATCCGGCCGGGGACGCTTTCCATGGCCCAAATCGCATATATGGTATTGTTTACATGGCGGTTGAAATCCAGGTCATGCATTCGGACCCAGAAGCTGCGGGGCTCGTTCATTTCCGTCGACTCAGGCAGCTCGGTAAAATCATTTTCTATAGGGATCTGCTCGCCTGCCATGATTGCTTCCGGAAGATGGGGTTTTAGGCGGACGGGTCTGTGGGTATCCAGACGGGTCAGGACCCAGACACTTTTTGCAGCGATCAATAGCCGCCCGCAGGCGTCTTTGACATCGAAGCAGCGAAGTTCGTACAGGTTGTTTTGCGGATACCGCCAGGTTTTGATGATAAGCTCGTCCTTCCAGACAGGATAGCGGTGGATCTGCAGGTGGTATCGGTAGACCACCCACGCCAGGTTTCTGGGCAGCAAATCAATCCCTGAAATACCCATCCGAACGCAGTGGTCAGTTGCCGCATCCTGGAGGTAGTTCAGTATTATCCCCGGCTTCAGCCGGGCATCGACGCCGGTTTCCGCGTACTCTACGGTGAGTTGGCTTTCGAAATACAAGGCGATTAAACTTTCGGATGAGTGAACTTCCAGGTCCCGGAATCGGGTTCAAATTGCATGTCCTGGAAAATATTTGGATATTCCTGTTTGCAGATTTCCGCGATCTGGCCGGTGACAATGCGGATTTCCTCCTCTGCTGCGGGGGAGGTGCGCATGCCGATGATATGCCGCCAGGCCCTCAGGTTGCCGGTAACCATGATGGAGGTCCCGAGTCCGATGGGCGCCAGGCGCCGGAACATGGAAGTAAGATGCTTTTTTTTCGTAAAATCTGTGGAGTCCCGGATCCCGAAGATGTCGGCCAGTTCCTTCTGGGTGCTTTCCAGAAAATCCAGTACGGTTTCGAATTTCTCCTTTGCTTCCGGATTGTTCCTGGCCGCCTCGGGGAGCCAGAAGGACAGGTCGTCCAGACGGACATAGCGAAGACTTTCCTGGCTGTAAGCCATGCCGGCCCGATGCCGGACCAGTTCATGGGTAAATACACGGGAGACATGGCGGCAGATAAAGGTCATGCTCGCATGCTCAAGAACAGAGCCGTGTCCGCTTTTCAGCACATTGGCGAGGTAACGGTCATTTCCCTGTCTGACCTGGGAAACATTGGGGTTTGTCGCCTCCGGTTTTTCCGGGTCATAGGGCTGCCAGCTGCGGTAGCACATGCGGCCGGCGGCCTCCACCAGGTTTTCGGCATCGGATACGCCGGGCTCAGCCTCCCAATCCGGCCTGCCGATATCATTTAAGTAGCCGGCCAGGCCCTCGTGGACCAGCTGAGTCTTGGCGACCAGGTAGACCCTGGGCTTTTTGATGAATTTCATAAACACTCCTTAAATCGTTTTACGCCGCTGACTCCGGGGATTTTTTTGGCGGCGCCGAATGCTCAAAATGCGGCTTTTTGCTGAACCAGGTTTTGATTACGGCATGGACGAGCGTTGCCAATGGAATCGCAAAAAACAGCCCCCAAATGCCCCAGAGACCACCAAAGACCAGCACGGCAACAATGATTGCCACTGGATGAAGGTTAACGACCCCGGACAAGAGTAGAGGCACCAGGATATTGCCGTCAACCAGTTGAATAATCCCGTATGCGATCAGGGTATACATTAAGTTTGGTCCGACACCCCACTGGAAAAAGGCCATCAGGGCTACGGGCAGGGTCATCACGGTAGCGCCTATATAGGGAACCAGAACAGAGAGCCCGATAAAAAACGAGATGAGCATGGCAAAGTTAAGGTCCAAAGATACAAAAACAACATAGGATGCGGCCCATACAATAATTATTTCCCAGAGCTTGCCCCGGATAAAATTGGCGATCTGCACGTTTACCTCGTTCCAGACTTCTGTCGCCAGATCCCGGTTTTTGGGGAGAAAACCCTTGGCCCACTGAATAATCGTGTCCTTGTCCTTTAGGAAAAAAAGCACCAGGAAGGGAACCAGCACCAGATAGACCAGAAGCGTAATCAGGTTTCTCACCGATGCCACCGAGAATACGAGAGCGGTCTGTCCCAGCCGGGTCAGCTCTGATTTCAGAAATCCGATAATTTCATTGACCTGGGGCTCGGAGACAAACTCCGGGTATTTTTGTGGCAGCTGCATCAGCTCTTTTTGGCCGTTGGCCAGCAGTTCGGGCAGTTCCTGAATGAGCTGGGCGATCTGACGCGACAACAGCGGCAAAAGACCAATAACAAGGAGCAGCAGGCATACAATAAATATACTGAATACGATGGAGACGGCGATTTTTCTCGGCACCCGAAACCGCTGAAGCCGGTTGACACCGCCCTCAAGCAGGTATGCGATAACAAGGCCCGCAAAAACCGGTTTTAACATATCGCCGAGCAGGAATATCGAAAGAAACCCGACGATAAGCAGAACCCAGAGAATGACAATCTGGGGATCAGAAAAGCGGTGGTGGAACCACTCGCGAAACATATTCAGCATAATGAATCCCTGCCGTCCGGTATAGGGAAACAGCTGCCATATCGGTACTTAAGCATGATCATGAAGCCATGTTTCCAGATCCTTCACTACCTTTTTCCGGTTTTCGGCTGCTTCATTATAGATTTCATGGTAGAGTCCGTGATAGGTGCTGATCGATTTATCTTCCAGGGCAATGCCTTCAAAAAACCGCCGGGCAGCCTCCGGGGCCGCCAGGCGATCGTCTCCCGCGACCTGAAGAAAAACCGGAGTTCGAAGCTTGGGCGCCGATTCCATGGTTTCGGTCATGACCTTCAAAAATTCGGTGAACCAGCGGGCGGTGACCTGCCGATGAACAAGCGGATCGTGGTTATAATCGGATACTACCGCCGGGTCGTGGCTCAGCAGATTTGAATCCAGTTCATTGTCGAATGCCAGGGTCGGCCAGATGACCGACATGATGCGGCCGGCTATCGCTTTGAGCTTTGGGATGGGGTAGCCGGGGGCAAGTCCCGGAGAGGAGGCGATGAGGCCGTCGATTTTGTCGGGATGCTTTAGTGCGTAATTGAGCGCCATGAGGCCTCCCATGCTGTGGCCCAAAAGAAAGCACTTCCGGGTTTCCGGCTTGTCTTTTTCGGCAATTGCCAGCATTTGCCGGAGATCGAGAATATATTGATCAAAAGATCGGATATGCCCCCGTTTGCCGCCGCTTTGGCCGTGTCCCCGATGGTCGGGTGCCCAGACCGAGAAGCCTTTTTCAGCAAGCCTCTCCATCAGGTATCCGTAACGCCCGGAGTGCTCTCCAAGTCCGTGAGCGATAACGATCCTGGCCTTTTCATTCGGTGCCGGCATGAAACGGTAAAAGATCGGCAGTTTGTCTGAACCTGTGAATGTGGCAGTCCTTTCCTCAGGCAGCGTCATGGTCCGTCCCCATTATTTTTATTGGTTTTCGTTTAAATGTATGATTACCGGAACGCCGCGTCGTTTCGGCTCAGAGCGGAGCTTGGCTCAGATGCCGATTTTTGATAAAAACGTACAAATGGAATTAACCGTTTGAACCAGCCGCGGATGCGACACTTCAAATTCCTGCACGGAGGCGGACAAGCCGTCCAGGGCGTTTCTGAAAAGCTTTGGATTGATTTCCTCCCGGGCGGACTCATAGGCCGCGGCTTTGGTGAATTCCTTGACGTTTACGGCTTTTTCATGATCGGATTTATTCAGTTCATTGATTTCTGCATTGAGTTCCTGCAGCAGGTCGAAGTATTCTTTCTTTTTTTCTTCCGGGATGTTCGGGGAGTCTTTAATTTTTGTTTCGATCTGGTCCAGCGTTCTTTTAAGCATGGGCTATCCTTTCTATGAGCCAAACAAACAGCTTTATGTTTAGCAGAGGATCGGATAAAGATCAATTGCATAACGTGCTCCCGCATAAAGTGCTTCGGGATCTTCAATTCATCTAAATTAAAACTGTTCCACGGAAAATGCAATCCCGTGAAACTTTTTCTAAAACCTAAAAGGTAAAGGGTTAAACCGGCACCGATGAACCCATGTGATGCGTGTACGATTGATGACAAGCTATATGAGTGCTGCGGCCGCCATCCGGAAACCGGTGCTGTGGCACGGCTTAGACTTAATGACGGCCGGGTGGTAAATGCCTGCCCGCATTTGTCGGCCAATGGGACCTGTTCGATTTATGAAAGCCGGCCTTATGGATGCCGAATGCATCAATGTGCCCGTTTTGAGCAGGCGGTCGGTTCGGGAGAAGGGATCAGGCTGTTCGCGGCGTTATGGAAAGAGCCGGGGTAACGCTTCGGGAGGGACAGGTTAAACCCTGTCGCTCCCGGCTATGGCATTAATTGCGGTCTGCACTGCAGCAAAGGCTGTCGCGGGTGTGTGGGGTGCGTCCCTACATGCCGCCTAAGGATTTTTCGTGAATCTGGACCGGCGCGTCATTGGCGGTTAGGATGGCGTCCATCCTGCCCGTCGTGGCCGGGAGTATGGAATAGATAAAATATTGGGCGGTTCTGATCTGCCCGTCGTAGAAAGCCGCGTCCTTGTTCTTTTCCGCCTTTTCCAGCCGGACTGCCTCATCAAGGCTGCCTGCCGCTTTCTTAAGCTTGGGTGTTGCCACGACCGCCCGCCAAAGATGCATCCAGGCAAGCAGCACATCCCCCATTACAATGAGGAACGGATAGGCATCGGCAAAGGCGGTTTTGACCTTCTTTGACATGGCGGCCTTGCCGATATGCATGGCCACCTCACCCAGCCGGTTGACGGCTGCTTCCACCCGGGCCGCCATATCTTCCAGGCCTTCGGTTTCCTTGGCCTG
>JAGYOT010000127.1 GCA_018399455.1 Desulfobacterales bacterium | reverse complement strand
TATTGCCATGCATATCCGCAGTTGAGCAATAACCCGGAGATTTTTTCTAAAGGAGTCAAAACGTTATGTTCGGCATCGGCATGCCTGAATTGCTGGTTATTTTAGCAATCGCCTTAATCGTCATCGGCCCCAAAAAACTACCGGATCTTGCCAGATCCCTGGGACGCGCCTTTAACGAATTCAAAAAAGCAACCCAGGAAATCAAGGATTCTCTGGATATCGAAGAGGAGATCAACGAATTCAAAAAGCCGTTAAACGATATGCGGGAAAACTTGAACGCCCCCTGGCACCAAAGCGGACAACCTTCGAAAGACTCCGCTGATCCGGCGGACGCTGCCCCGAATTCGCCTGAACCCGAAAAAGACACCCATAAGGAAAGGCCCTCGCAGGCGCAGTCCAACGCGGGAACAAAGCAGAAGGAAGACAGCGCAACCGATGGATGAAAACGAAAAGCTCCCTTTCACGGCTCATCTTGAAGAACTGCGGGACCGGCTTATTCACTGTGCCATTGCCATTGCCGTGGGCTTTGCCATCAGCTATATCTTCAAGGAGAAACTCTTCCAGATTTTGACCCGACCTTTAATCCAGGTCATGGAGCAGGGGGACACCCTGATTTTTACAGGGATACCGGAAGCGTTTTTCACTTATCTGAAAGTCTCTCTGCTGACAGGGATTCTGCTTGCCATCCCGGTCATTATGTATGAGTTCTGGATGTTTGTCGCCCCGGGCTTATATAAAAACGAACGCCGTCTGCTCGTTCCCATTGCCCTGATTTCATCGGTATTTTTTGTCGGCGGCGCTCTGTTCGGCTACTTTATTGTATTCCCCTACGGGTTTAAATTCCTGCTGGGCTTTGCCACCGAAACACTGCGCCCCCTGCCCTCGATGAAGGAATATTTGAGTTTTGCAACAAAACTTCTGCTTGCATTCGGGCTTGTTTTTGAGCTGCCCCTTGTGATCACGTTTCTGGCAAGGCTCGGCCTCGTTACGGTTCCCTTCCTTAAACGCAACCGCAAATACGCGCTGGTCCTCTTCTTCGCGGGCTCCGCTTTTTTGACCCCGCCTGATGTCGTCACCCAGGTCATGATGGCGATTCCTTTAATGCTTCTGTATGAAATCAGCATCCTTGGTGCACGCCTGTTCGGCCGGCCGCCGCTTGGACAAGACCGGGCTGAACCCGAGACGGAAACTGAAGAAACCTGAAAGCCCTATCCTTTCTCTTTGTTCTTTCAAACCTGCATTAAACCTACGGTCAGGTCTCCGACGGGTTGCATGCGATAAAAAAATAACGGAACAATTAACGCGAACCGATTTTTTATTGACACAACGGAACAATTAACTTTATCCTAAACAGGGTTAATTTTTTTACATGTTCATTTTAAGGCGCAACTTCAGTAGGGCAATTCGGGGGCTGTTTGACACTGACCTTTCGTTTAGCGGATTTTTTTGGACAACCACCGAAGGCGAACCTGACGAGTTGTACAAAAAGCATGGAAAGGAGGTGCTAAAAGTGGAAGGTCGAGTAAAATGGTTCAATGATAAAAAGGGATTCGGGTTCATTGAAACCGATGAGCAGGGCGATGTGTTTGTTCATTATTCAAACATACAGGCCACCGGGTTCCGTACCCTGAAAGAACTGGAGCGCGTATCCTTTGAAGTTGAAAACACGGCCAAAGGCCCCCAGGCCGTCAATGTAAAGCGCCTATAGATCTCGAAACTGCAAAACCAATCATTCCCAGGCAGGACTCACTCATCTCCGTCCTGCCTTTTTTCTGCCCATCAGACGGCCGGGGCAGCCTCTATCTTCAAAAAACTCCCGCGGGCGGCTGGCATTTTCGCCAATTCTTTTCAGGGCTGGAGGCGTTTTGCCAGCGAACGCAAGCGCTATAGACGAACCGCCACCTTGTCCGCCAGATACCTTTTAACAGATTCGATGGGGACTTCGTGGCGATGGAAAATGCCCGCTGCCAGGGCGGCCTCAGCAGTAGTCCGGGTAAACACCTCATAAAAATGAGAGACGGCACCAGCGCCGCTCGAAGCGATCACCGGGATGGAAACCGCTTCCGCCACCGCGTTGATCAGCTCAATATCAAATCCGGAATTTGTGCCGTCACGGTCAATGGAATTCAGCAGGATCTCACCTGCCCCCAGGCTTTCGCAGACCTCCGCCAGGGTGACGGCATCCACCGGTCGGCCTTCCCTCCCGCCCTTGACAGTACATTGAAACCAGCAATAGCGCTCTCCTTTTGGTCCGGGTATTGAGGTTTCAATCACATGTCCCACGCCCGCCCTTGCACTTTCCACATAAACCCGGCGGGGATCGATTGAAATAACTACCGCCTGGTTGCCATATACCGCCGAAATCTGCTCAATAGCGCTTCTGCCGATAGGCCCGCCCGCAGTCAGGCAAGCCTCCACCACAAAAACCGCATCGCTGCCGATGGAAACCTTGTCCGCACCGGAACGAAAATAGGCTGCTGCGACATCCAGGGCTGAGTAGACCTTTCCGCCGGAGTCGGTATAATCCCGGATGCCCCCGCCAATGGTGAGCGGCACAAAAACATGCCGAGAGGTCTCCCGAAGCACTTCCAGCATGGGCAGATCCTTTAAGGGAAAATCACGGAAGCCCGTGATGTTTAAAAAGGTAATCTCATCAGCCCCTTCTTCATAATAGCGTTTGGCCAAATCCGCTGGTTTCCCCAGGTTTCGGACCGTCCCTGCCTCCCGTACATCGTAGCGGTCCCCTTTGGTGACAACAAGCTCACCGGCATCGTTGCCGCGGACATCCAGGCATGCAACAATGCGCCTGGCCAGGCGTGTCGGCCCGGATCGCCGAATAGCCGGGGGACGGCCCGGGCCCGGCCGGATAAAATTCTGAAACACCGTAAGCCCGGCCGGCCCGCTTTTTTCAGGATGAAACTGCATGGCCACAACGTTGCCCCGCTTGATGCTGCTCACAAATTCAATGCCATAGGTGGTGGTGGTCAGAGTAACCCCGGGGTCCGCCGGCACGACATGATAGGAATGGACAAAATAGAAATTTTCCTCTCCGCCTAAGTTATTGAAAAACGCGGATTCCTGTTCTATGCTGACCCCGTTCCAGCCGATATGGGGCACTGACAAATCAATGTCGAACCTTTTGACTGAGCCTGCCAGAAAGCCCAGTCCGCTTATATCCGGTGCTTCCTCGCTGGTTTCGAAAAGGGCCTGGAGCCCGAGACAGATGCCCAAAAAAGGCCGATCACTTTTGAGATAGGCATTTAATGCCGGAATAAAGCCTTTTTCCGCCAGGACCCGCATCATACTCCCGAAATTGCCAACTCCGGGGAATACAAGTTTTTCCGCCTTCTCAATATCGCGGGGGCCGGCGGCAACATGAACCGGTGCGCCCAGCTTTTCGATTGCATTAATCACACTTCGGACATTGCCGGCGCCGTAGTCCAGTACGGTAATCATTTGGTTTCCTTGAAACGGGTTGACATGGTTTTCGATATCACAACGTTTGCCGCAATAAGGTTAAGATTTGTGTTATTGTGCATCTGCACCGTAAAAGTCAAATAAAAAACAGTCCGGGCGCCATTATCCCTAAGCGGTCCATATATTCCGCTTGCCTCGCTGGCAAAAGCATGTTAATTTATAATATACGTTTGATTTTATTGTTAAAAGATTAATGTTAACCCGGAGTCGGTCATGGAAGCATTGCAGGAATCATTGGGCCATATTGCCGAAGCACTTGAAATGCTCAAATGGCTGGTTGCTTTGATACTTGCTTTTATTCTGTTAAGCACCGGATACCTGATCTATCTCTTCCGTCATTTCCGGAAACGGCTCCAGCCCGAACAGAACGCGGATGCCTTTCGGCAGAAAGCCAAGATGCTGTTGAACATGAATGAACTCGACCGGGTGATTGAGTTGGGCACGGAGAGAATCAATAAGTTTCCCGGCGAGCTCTTTGCCCACTGGTACCTGGGCCAGGCCTATTATCGAAAGAAGCAATGGCACAAGGCACTGGCGGAATTCAACTATATATACGAAATCGCCCCTTCATGGCGCCAGCGGTTTGTAAACCCCTTTATTTACGACATCAGAGAGCAGCTTCAAAATACGAAGCCTGAAATTATCAAGCAATAACAACCCTCCCGCCAGGGGAGCCGCCGTTTATATCCGCAGGGTTTCAGCCGGGACTGAATTCTTTTGTTTTTATTGACATCCCTGCTCACTCTTGATAATTATTATTATCTTAAAGTTACCGGGAGCGTTTACTTGGTTCGATGTTAATATAACGGTCTGAAACGACAAGGAGGGTGGAATGAATCACACGGTTAAGCAGATTTTAATGGTCCTCACCATTGCCGGGGTTGGCATGCTGTTTCTGACAGCCGGAATTAATGCGGCAGAAGAAAGCGGCATGCCGGATGTCATGACAATGAAGAATGAAAACGCATTTCCGCAGCATCGAATGGGTATCGTGGAATTCAGCCACAAGGCTCACTGCGAAGATTATGGGTTGACATGCGGAGAATGCCATCATGATGAGAACGGACAGCCATTAAACGATCTCGCGGCTGGCGACCCGGTCCAGGGCTGCCTTGAATGCCATGAAAAGACAGGCCGGCCCAGACGCGATCAGTCCATGTCACCCGAAGAGTGGCAGGCTGAGCAGCTCAAATACTATTATGGCGCCATACATGAAAACTGCATGGGATGCCATAAGGAAAAGGGTGCCGGACCGACCCGCTGCACGGAATGTCATCCCCGGCCGGAAACGCAATAGGACGGAAAGATAATTCGCCTATAGGGTACAATTCACAGGCCAGCCTGAATTCAGGCAGGCTGTAGCCGGGCAAGAAAACCGGGTTATGGATGATTATGATGCCATGCCCGGTTTTTTTTGCCCTTTGATTCTTTCAGGGCTTTTGCAACCAGGGCCTTAGCCCAGTGTGAGGTCCCCAGTGAATGGACATGGGTGTAGGTGGCCAACACATTCCGGTAGCAGATACCATCGCGCTTATCAATCAATCCTTTGCCTTTATGCATGGCAAAAGCAGTATTCCCGGGCGTCCCCTTCCATTCGAGGACTTTGGAATAATGGAATTCATGGCCTCGCAGCTCCATACCCACAGGATAATAAGGATTCCGGGTGTCCACGAGGATACGGGTATAGCCATGCCCCTGCGGTTTCTTTGAAAAGCCGAAAACGATCGGCAGAATTCCGGTCATGGGATAGTTATTGTCCAGAACCAGGGACTCGCCCAGATACATCAGGCCGCCGCATTCGGCATAAATGGGAAGCCCTTCATCAGCGGCGGTTTTCAGGGATTTTCTGAAAGCCAGGTTATCCGCGAGTCTCAGCGCATGCGTTTCGGGAAAACCGCCCCCGATATAGAGCGCATCAATATCAGGCAGCCCGCTGTCCGACAGGGGGCTTATGTAGATCAGCTCCGCGCCTTCAGCCGTCAAGGCCTCAAGGTTGTCCGGGTAGTAAAACTGAAACGCGGAATCCCTGATAATGCCGATTTTAACAGATGCTTTATCCGCCTGAGGGGTCCGCAGGTCGTCCGCCTGCTCCAAGCATCCGGGTCGGGCCATTCTGGCGGTTTTGGCGATCTGTAAAACCGCATCCAGATCCACATAATTCCGGACGGTCTGTGCGGCTGCATGAATGGCCCGGCGAGCCAGGGCATGTTCAGGAGTTGGGATCAAGCCCATATGACGCTCGGGAAAATCCTGCGGGTCCAGCTTTGGTACGGCGCCGATGACCTGAATGCCGCAATAACTCTCGATGCTTTCCCGAAGGATTCGTTCATGCCGGCTGCCGGCAACGCGGTTCAGGATAATGCCCTGAGTATCAACGGCGGGATCAAAACTCAGGCACCCGAGAACAATTGCCGCCATGGTGCGCGTCGATTTGGTGCAGTCCAGGCAAAGGATGACAGGGGCCTTGAGCAGCTTGGCGAGAGATGCCGTACTAGTGGTGCCCGCCACATCCAGACCATCATAAAGCCCGCGATTACCTTCGATAACGGAGAGATCAACCGCCGGAGAAGAATGGCGGATGAATGAGCG
>JAGYOT010000126.1 GCA_018399455.1 Desulfobacterales bacterium | reverse complement strand
GCCGGAGAGAAAATCTCTGACGATCTCCGCAGGCTGCATTGAGGCGGTGTAGGTCTCTGCCATCCCGTCAATGAAATTGGCATAAATGGGGGAGTTCAGCCGTTCATGGCGTATATCGTCCAGAAAACGCTCAAACAGGGTCTGGTACAGCCGCTCAATGGCGGGCAGGTTTTTTTTTATGAAAGGATTTTTATAAATGCGCTCGTAATTAAAATTTTTCAGTTCCTGCAGGGCTTCAGAAATCACCGGGCTGAAAGCGATCGCATCATTTTCCAGGCTGTTTCGGATAATATCGGTCACCAGCGTATAGACAATGGTGCCGTTTGTGCGGCCCAGCTGTTTGACGCTTTTTTCCGGCAGTTCAGAGCGGCTGATCAGGCCGAGACGAATGGCATCTTCAATGTCACGGCCGATATAGCTGACGGTATCGGCAAAACGAACGACACAGCCCTCAAGGGTCATGGGGATGAGTGGAATTGTTTTGCCATCGCGCCTCGCTGCCATTTCAGCTTCGTGCCGCGCGAAGTTTTTGTCCCGCTGCGGTCTTATCAGCGGATCATGAACCTCGCCGTCATGACACAAAATCCCGTCCAGAGTCTGCAGACATAGATTCCATCCCACTCCCTTTTTTTCCACATGATCCAGGAAATGAACACTCTGGACGTTGTGGTGGAACTCCCCGATTCCGGAATTCTCACAGAGCACGGACAGGCAGCGCTCCCCGTCATGGCCGAAGGGAGGGTGTCCGATATCATGGCCGATTGCGATGGCTTCGATCAGGTCTTCATTCAAACCCAGGAAACGGCCAATGGTACGGGCTACCTTGGAGACGAGCTGCACATGGAGCATCCGGTGGGTGATATGGTCGTTTTCAATCAGATAAAACACCTGAGTTTTGTCAATATAGCGGGTATAGGCCAGTGAATGCAGGATGCGGTCCACATCAACCGCAAAACTCTGACGGTAATCCTGCTCTAACCGCTCCTCCTTTTGTCTGCGCACCCCGTCCGTGCTGGCCAAGGCTAACGGCGAAAGCAGGGAGGCTTCGCGATCATCAAGGATTTGCCGCAACCCCTGCAGATCATATTTCTCCATTTTCGATCAATGCCTCCATGAGTTTTATATAATCCATGCCCGCCTGCCGAAAACCCTCTTTACCATATTTCATGTTGGCTTCCAATACATATGGCCGCCCCCTATAGATACAGATATCCATCCCCACATCATTCCACCCGCACCGCCGGGCCGTGTCCCCGGCCAGTTGGAGGGCCGGCTGAGGCACGCCCTCCAGAAGGATGCGGCCGCCCTGCTCAATATTGTTTCTGAACTCCCCCGGCCTGGCTATCCGCCAATACGCATGACGGACCTGATCTCCGATGACAACAACCCGCACATCCCGGTCCACGGGCAAATACTCCTGGATATAGGCAACCGCGGTCATCCGGCAGTAGTCATCCAGCTCTCCGGGGGTGTGAATCAGATAGACGCCCCGACCCAAGGCGGAGCCGCGGGCGATTTTGCCCACAAAAGGAAAATCAAAGTATTGGCGGATCTTCCCCGCCTTACGGCGACCATAGAAAAAGCGGGTTCGCGGTGTCGGCACCCGTAAAAGCTCAAAGAGGGTGCTCTGTTTGATTTTGTCCTGAGCGAACCTGTAGGTATGAACGCTGGGGAAAATCGTTTTTCCCATGGCCGCAAACATGTCAGCATAAGAGGTGGACGGGTAATAAATTTTTTCCGCCTCTCGAATCAGCTCTGTCTCAGCCTCGGAATAATCGGAAAAATTTGGCCGCACCCCCAGGGTGACAACATTGCGGCACTTTTTCAGCCGCGATTCCAGGGCAAGCACGGGTTCAGCGGCCATTTTATTCCGGCCCGATCACAAACTGCCTGGAAGAGACGGCGGTATTGGGCCAGAACCGCTCCACCCGGATTTCAAGTCCAGCTGCCGCACCGGTCGAAAAAACGAGCCGAAAAGGGATAGAAAAGCCGTCCTCCTGCCGATAATCGGAGAGTTCTGTCTTATAGCGCAACTTCTCCCCCGCATAGAAGCTGACGGATTCCACCTCTTCGTGGTCCTGCGCCAGGCGTATTGTCTCCCTTAAACCGCCAGGACCATGGGTCAGCTCCAGTTGATCCGCATCCAGCGCCACCTGCCGGTTTTCATATAACGGAAATTTCCCGGCCAGAAAAAAAATAAGTTCATGGGTGCTCAAAGGGACATCTATCAGCCGGGCCAAATTGGGATTGCGGATGCGTTTCTGCCGGAGACCGTCCCCGGATGAGGCCTGAAACCAGTATAACGTCTTCCCGTCATAGGCCAATTTAATCAAAGGGCGTCCTGCAGGCCCAAGTATTTCAATCCGAATGCGACCGTCCAACGTTGCCATCCAGGCAGCCCGGGCTGTCTGAAATCCGGAGGCTTGCCAAAGCCTAATCTCTCCGATGCCTTTGAATGTTTTCAGATTCTGATTGTTTGTATAAAGTCCGGCCAGAAGACGTTCTGCAGGAGTTGATCCATCGCCCGGATCAGTTGAAATTCTGGGGTGGCAGGCGATAAGCAGAATAAGCGCCAATAAAGAAAGTACGCCTTTGCAGCGCATAAGCCCTATGATCCGTCTTTTTGTAAGTCCTTTATCTTACGCTCGAGAGCTTCAGTGTTCTCACCCTTCATATCAATGGCTCGCAGGTATGCATCAAGGGCCTTTCCCGGTTTTTTCAGCCTGACATAAACATCGCCCAAATGCTCCAGCACAACGGGATCATCCGGGATCAATCGGGCCGCCTTTTCGATCAGCGTTAAGGCCTTCTCAAACAAGCCCTTCCGGTAATAGAGCCACCCCATGCTGTCGATGATATATCCGTTTTCCGGCTTTTGCTCAAGCGCCTTTCTAAGCATTGCTTCGGCCTTATCCAGATGAATCCCCTGATCCGCATAGGAGTAACCGATATAGTTCAAGGCATCGGCATGATCCGATTCGATTTCAAGGACGCGATGCATTTGCTCCATCGCCGCTGCCTTCTTCCCCTGTTCATCGTATAGCACACCGAGTTCAAAGTGGAGATCAGAACTCTCGGGCGCAATCTCCAGACCCCGCTGGAGCATTCGCTCGGCCTTCTGCAAATCTCCTTCTTCCTGATAAAATGAACTCAAATAAGGTATGAGTTCATGTTGCCCGGCCTCATCCACCGCATCCATCGCGCCATTCAGGATTTCAATGGCCTGATCCAGATCTCCCTGCTTATAGGCAATGAGCCCCCGGTGAATGACGGCGTTGACATAAAACAGGGATTCCGGAGAGACTTCCACAAACGCTGCAACGGCTTTCGGATACAAGTCTTGATTAAAATAAACAACGCCCGTGGCGTAATGCAGGCCGGAGTTCGCCGGCGCCCCCCTGCGCATGCCATCCAGCACAGTCAAGGCATCGGCAAAGCGATTTTCCAGCACCAAGCGCTGCAAAAGGCTCCGGATAACACTGGTGTCTTCAATGCTTCGCTGCCCCAATTCAGCCAGCATCTCTTTGGCTTTGGCTTCGCGGCCCTTTTCGGCATAAGCAAGGCTCAACTCAATGGCGGCGGCAACGTTCTTTGGATTATGCTGCAGGATTTGCTCATACAATGCAACTACGTCCTTTTCCGTCCCCCTGGTTTTATAGAGATTAATCAACTCCCACCGGGGTTGATTCAATTCCGGGGCCAGATCAATGGTCCGCTCAAAGGCTGTCTCCGCTTTTTCATAACGGCCCAGTTCCGAGTAGATGCGGCCGAGATAAAAATGCGCGACATAGGCTTCAGGAAAGCGCTTCACCATTTGAGCAAAAACCTCAGCCGCCTGCTCTGGGGCTCCCTTTTCTAGATAAAGTTTGCCCAGCACCTTATAAACCTCCTTCCGACCCGGCTCGATGGAAAGAGCCTTTTCATAGAGGGGGGTTACATCCGCATCCGAATCAATGGTCTGTAGAACAGAGGCTTTGATAAGCAGAATTTCGACCGCCTTCGGTTGCTCAGCCAGCATTTGATTTACGATTTCAAGTGATTTTTCATAGTTCTGCTGGCGCAGATATAGAATCGCCAACTCCTTTTTCAGAGAAAACGCTTCAGGATCCGCATTAATGGCGGCTTTCAGGTAATTTACGGCCGCCTTCAGATTTCCGCGATTCTTTTGAAGCTGGGCTTCGATATAGAAATAGTATCTATTGGCTTTTGGCCGGGATTCATTGCCCGGTGGCTTCAACGGCACATCACTTGGCGTTGGCAGTACTTCGGGCCGTACTTTGACGTTAGCGGAGTCGGACGCACAACCGGCCGTCCAGGTCAGCGCTCCTGCCAGCACGGCGATAACAATGCCCGCTTTCATATTTTTTGCAGTCATTCATTATTCCATGGAGTTAACAGAGCCGCAATATGCGGTAGGGCTTATTCATAAAGGGCAAAATCGGGGATTTCCCGTTCAAAAAAAATTTTCATCTTTTTGATGATATTTTTCTCCAGCTGTCGAACCCGCTCTCTTGAAATATTGTATTTGTCTCCTATGTCCTGCAGGGTCAACGGGGTATCTGTAAAAATGCGTTTGTTAAAAATTTCAAGCTCCCGGTCGGTAAGCTGTTGGCGGAATTCGGCCACTTTCTCCTGCAAAAGGCCTTCAACCTCTTTTTTTGCCATCTGATTCTCGACCGACTCCACCTCAGAACTGAAGAATTCCCCCCGCTCTGTATCCGAGTCGTCTTTAAGGGGTTCGTCAAGGGAGAGATCCCAGCCATTCAGACGCTGGTCCATCTCCGTGATTTCCTGTTCAGATACGCCGAGACGATCAGAAAGCAGCTTGGGCTGAGGCACAAAGCCCTGGTCAATCAGATTCTGCTTTTCCTTTTTCAGCTTGAAAAAAAGCTTGCGCTGTCCCTGGGTAGTGCCGATCTTGACCAGCCGCCAGTTGTCCATAATAAATTTCAAAATATAGGCTTTTATCCAGAAGGAGGCATAATAGGAAAACTTGACGTTTTTATAGGGGTCGAACTTCTGTACCGCATGCATCAGTCCGATATTGCCCTCCTGGATCAGGTCGAGCAGGTTCTGCATCCAAACCCGTTGAAACTCAAGCGCTATTTTGACAACCAAACGAAGGTTCGCCGTCGCCAGTGTATAGGCCGCCTCCTTATCCCCCGCTTCGCGAATGCGTTTTCCCAGTTCAATCTCCTCATCCCGCGTCAAAAGCCGATACTGGTTAATTTCCGCCAAATATCGCTGGAGCGGATCATATTCAACCAGACTCTTGTCCGGCTCCACTGTGGCGGATAGCTTTTCGGCCCGCGTCTTCCGGGCCTCGGTTTCCTCGAGAACCCCTTCCAGGGTATCGGTCACCGCTTTATCTTTTTCTTGTTCCCTTTTTTGGGATGTTGATTTATCGTGTGTCATGATACATACTCTAATAAAGGTTTTGATATATGCAAAGCTGCAGGTATTTGGCAGAAAAGGCGTCCGGAAAGGATTTTAATATGGACAAAATGCTAAATTCCTGCTAATTAAGTAATTTTATCTGAATTGACCCGTTTTCCTATTGCGCCTGTAGCTCAGTTGGATAGAGCAACGGACTTCTAATCCACCCTGCCATTCTTTGTATAGTTATGCATCAGTTTGCAAGAAAATAGGTTACAACTCATATGTGTTGCGTCATGTTGCGTCATTTTTGCCCCGTTTAGCCCCATTTGGCACAGAAAGTGTGACGCAACATTGACGCAACATTCACCGGTGGTGGCTAGGCCCAATCGCCCCTCTCCCGAGGGTACGCTTAATTGTGAGGTTCCTTGACGGCATAATATACTGACCGTGTGTGTCGCGCCGCGGGTCACCCCGACATGACGTGAGCCAATCAACGGATCCAGATAACGAGCCGGCATTGTCCCCCGACGGGGATGGTGCCGGCTCTTCTTTTGTCGCCTCGATCTGACAACAAACGAAAGGACAAGCGCATGAAGATTGTACTCACCAGTAAAGATATCAAGACGCTGGCCACCGCCTTGCGAAAGATCATTCCCCGGAAGGTCACGCTGCCGGTGATCGAACACCTCCTGTTCTCAAAGGGCGGCGACGGCTGTCTGCATGTCACCGGAACCAATCTGGATGAAACACTGACATT
>JAGYOT010000125.1 GCA_018399455.1 Desulfobacterales bacterium | reverse complement strand
TCTTCCAGGCGTGTATGCGTTACCACTGCACATTCCTTGGCAAAGCCCTCAACATGCTCAGCCTCTTTTTCAAGAAAGGATATGGGAATAAAAAGCGGAAAATAGGCATTTTTAACTCCTGTGGCCTTGAACATATCGTCCATTGTCCGCACGATATTTTCCCACAAGGCATAGCCCCAGGGCTTGATGACCATGCAGCCGCGCACGGGCGAGATCTCGGCCATATCCGATGCCTTGATGACCTCCTGATACCATTCCGGATAGTTTTCCTGCCGTGTGGGTTGAATGGCTGTTTTTTCCTGTTTCATGGTTCTCCTCTTGCAGGGTATCGGATTAATAATAGAACAACTAAGAATCCTCTTCAAACTCATCAACGGCATTAAGCAGTGCCTCAAGCAATTTGTCCTGGCCAAGCTTGCAAACGACCCGGCCTTTTTTGAACAAAACGCCTGCATCTTTGCCGCCGGCAATGCCGACATCTGCCGCTTTGGCCTCGCCCGGACCATTGACGGGGCATCCCATGATAGCCACGGTAATCGGTACGGTCCGGGTCATCAATTCCTTTTCAGCGGCCTCCGCAAGCGAAAACAGATCAAACTTACAACGGCCGCAGGTGGGGCAGGAGATTATTTCAGGCCCCCGCCGCCGAATCCCCAGCGCTTTCAGGATTTCAAAGCCGACTCTCACTTCTTCCACCGGATCCCGGGTAAGGGAGACCCGGAGCGTGTCGCCGATGCCTTCGGTGAGCATCATGCCGATGCCCAGGGCGGACTTTACGATGCCGGTATAAAGTCCGCCGGCCTCGGTTATGCCAATATGCAGGGGGAAGTCGGTTTCTTGCGCCAAGAGCCGGTAGGCGGATATGGTTTGCCTGACATCGCTTGATTTGATGGCCACCTTCAGCTGATCAAATCCGAACTCCTGCATCAGGCGGATATGGCGTAGCGCACTCTCCACAAGCGCCTCATCGGTTGCCGTCCCATGGCGGATTAAAATATCCTTTTCAAGGGAGCCCGCGTTGACACCGATCCGAATCGGAATGCCGCAGGCTGCAGCAGCCTCCGCTACTGCTTTGATTTTCCTGCGACTGCCGATATTTCCGGGATTGATGCGCAGGCTGTCCGCCCCCGCCTGAGCTGAAGCGATGGCGAGGCGGTAGTCAAAATGGATGTCCGCAACAAGGGGGATGTGAACGGCCTTTTTAATACCAGCGATGGCCCCGGCCGCCTCTGTATCGGGAACTGCCACCCGGACGATTTCACAACCAGCCTCTTCCAGCCGTTGAATCTGGGCGACAGTTGCCCGGACGTCAGCGGTGTTGGTGTTGGTCATGGACTGAACGGCAATCGGCGCCCCGCCGCCGATGGGTATGTGGCCGACCCGGATCTGGCGGGTATGGCGCCGGTTAATGGAAAAACTCATCGATAATCGGTTTCCTGCATGGGTGTTTGTGTTGATGCATTCACTTGCTTAGGCGTTTGAGAAATTCGGATTCGCCGCTTTGATTGTACTCAATCACAATGTTATAATAATGTGATTAACAAACCCGGATGGCTTATTCAACCTAAAGTGAGTGATTTTCAAGTTAAACCCGGACCGTGTCCGGGACTTAAGCCGGTTGGACAAAAAGGGTGTTGTGATTTTGCCCTGTTTTTTTTAAGCTCATCAATGGGACGGTTAACGGTCGGGCATCCGGGTCAGCAGCCGGTTTTTTATTAATGGCGCACAACAGAAAGGCGGCAAATTCGAATGTCGGTGGATAAAATAGATGAAGCATTGTCAGACGCGGCGCAGGACGGGTTTTTGTCCTGTGCCGCCGCATTTGAAGTTGCGGCGGCATGGGATGTATCGCCGGAGGTGGTGGGAGAATATGCGGACAGACTGGGGCTTCATCTGAACCAGTGTCAGCTTGGCCTGTTTGGTTACCCTCCCCATAAAAAGATTGTATCTCCCCTGGAGCGCGTGGACGCGGAGCTGGCAGCAGCAATTCAGGAGGGGCTTGACGATGGATGCCTGCCTTGCCGCACTGCCTGGGCGATTGCTGACCGCCTGAAGATTCGCCGTATGCAGGTCAGCGCTGCCTGCGAAACAATGAATGTTAAAATAAAGCCCTGTCAGATCGGTGCGTTCTGAAGATTCGCAAATCGCCTTTAACCCATGCGCAGGAAGGGATTCATTCGTTTTTCCTGGCCGATGGTGGTGGCGGGGCCGTGACCTGTATAAACCGTTACGTCGTCACCAAGGGGGAACAGTTTGTTTTTGATGCTTGCAATCAGGGTTTTGAAGTCGCCTCCTTCAAAGTCGGTTCGGCCGATGGAGCCAGCAAAAAGAGTGTCCCCCACAAATACGGCCCCGTCCGAATGAAATGAGACGCCGCCCGGAGAGTGCCCCGGAGTATAAAGCACCTCAAATGTAATATCCCCAAAGGTGATCTGATCCCCGTCATCAATCGTCCGGTCAGGCGGCGGCGAGTCCTCCGCGGAAAGACCGAAGGCGGCGGCTGCCCGGGGCAGGGCCGCCAGCATGGGCGCGTCCTTTTCATGGATCAAAAGCTGGCCGCCAGTCGCGTCCTTAAGCCGACGGTTGGCGCCAACATGGTCAAAATGGCCATGAGTGTTGAGTATATATTTGACTGTAAGCTTATCTTCGGCCAAGGCCATCAGTATTCTGTCCGCATCATCGCCCGGATCAATGACCGCTGCCTGTTTGCTGTTTTCACAACCGACGATGTAGCAATTAGCCATAATCGGTCCAACAGCGAGGGTTTTGATAATCAATGGCGCACTCCTATTTATTTTTTGCCTTTTTTGCCTGCTGGGCGATTTCAATAATACTGGTGAGTTTGTTCTCAGGCGGGGCGGATGCCCTGGCCTTGAGTGCTTCGAAGGTTTCAGGTGAAAGACGCGTTTTCAGGTAAGCGGTAACGTCAAAGATTTCCCACCAGCAGTCAAATATTTTCCAGCAGGGTTTTTCATCAGCGCCGCCGGTCAGACAATAGGCAAATGATACTTCACTGCCCAGTCTTGGACAGCGGCGTTTCAGTTTTTCGTAAGTGATTTCGTTTTCTTTATCGGTCATTTTAGATCTGCGGCCGCTACTTATGCGTCAGGTGCCGGGGTTTGGGAAAATCCGCATAAATCTTTTCGCATTCCTTGATGTCTGCTTCAGAGAGGATGATATCCTTGATCTGTCCGGACAGGTATGCGTCATAGGCAGTCAGATCAAGCAGGCCGTGGCCGCTCCAGTTAAACAGAATTACCTTTTCCTTGCCCTCTTCCTTGGCTTTCCTGGCCTCATCAATGACAGTGGCCAAAGCATGCGTGGTTTCCGGTGCCGGTATGATGCCTTCGGTCCGGGCCAGCAGAATGCCGGCTTCAAAGACCTGGCTTTGCTTGACCGACTTGGGCGTGAACAGTCCTTCATCCACCAGTTGGCTTACCGTGGGAGCCATGCCGTGGTACCTGAGGCCGCCGGAGTGAAAAGCCGGGGGTACAAACGAGTGGCCCAGGCTGTGCATGGGAAGCAGCGGCGTGTAACGGGCGGTATCACCGTGATCATAGACAAACGGAGCCTTGGTCAGGGTGGGGCATCCGGTCGGTTCAACCGGATAGATTTCAATTTGCCTGCCGTTTATTTTATCCTGGACAAAAGGAAAGGAAAGGCCCGCAAAATTGCTTCCCCCGCCGGCGCAGCCGATAATGATGTCCGGGTAATCGCCGGCCAGTGCCATTTGTTTTTTGGCCTCCAGCCCGATAATGGTCTGGTGCAGCAGCACATGGTTTAATACGGAACCCAGTGAATACCGGGTGCGCCCGGTTTCATCGGCAACCGCCTCCTCAATGGCTTCGCTGATTGCAATACCCAGGCTCCCCGGTGTATCCGGATCTTTTTCAAGGGCCGCGCGCCCGGCTCTGGTTTCACGGCTGGGGCTTGGAATGCAATTGCCGCCCCAGGCTGCCATCATGAATTTCCGGTAGGGTTTTTGATCAAACGAGACCCGTACCATGTAGATCTTGCAGTCCAACCCGTATTGCGCGCAGGCAAAGGAAAGGGCGCTGCCCCACTGGCCGGCTCCGGTTTCCGTCGTCATGCGCTTGATGCCGAAGACTTTGTTATAATAAGCCTGCGGAACAGCGGTATTGGGTTTGTGGCTTCCAGGAGGACTAACGCTTTCGTTTTTATAATAAATTCTGGCCGGTGTATCCAGGGCTTTTTCCAGATTCAGGGCCCGTACAAGGGGTGAAGGACGCCATAAGTTCAATACCGTTAAAACATCTTCCGGTATATCGATCCAGCGCTCGGTGCTGACCTCCTGTTCAATCAGGTTCATGGGGAAAACCGGTGCCAGCTGGTCCGGATTGATGGGATTTCCGTCCGGGCCGAGCGGCGGGTTCAGGTTGATATCGGCAAGAATGTTGTACCATTGCCGGGGGATTTCGTCTTCCCGCAGGCTATATCTGCGTAACTCCATGACTGACTCCTTTAATGTTTTTTCTTGCTCTCGGTTGATGAGATTTATGGCGATATTCGAATTCAGCTATCATCGCTTAGAGCAGCTGACGAAGCCTCGTGTCCGTGATGCTGGCGGACCGCATCCAGAACCCCGTTGACAAACGGGCCGGTCTCTTCGGTTCCGAACTTTTTGCCGATCTCAATGGCTTCATTAATTGAGACCTTGGCCGGAATATCCGCGCAGTAAAGCATTTCATAAACCGCCAGCCGCAGAAGGTTCCGGTCCACCCCGCTCATTCGGTGGATGCGCCAGTTGCTGGAATGGTTTTCAATAACCCGGTCAAGCACTGCCCGATTGTTGATTACACCCCGGATCAGACGATAGCAGAAAGCTGAGGGCGTCTGTTTAGGGGCCACCAGCCTGCCGGCATGCTCCAGCAGCTCCTCCGAGTGATCCCCCAGCATGTCCATGCAGTAGAGAATCTGCAGGGCCATTTCTCTTGATTTGTGTCGGGTGCTCATGAATGAATTTAAACGAGCCCTTCAATGGAGTCGATTAAATTGGTCATTTCAATAGCCGCAATGGCGGCGCTCCACCCTTTGTTGCCGGCCTTGGTGCCGGCGCGTTCAATTGCCTGTTCAATGGTATCGGTTGTAATTACTCCGAAGATGACCGGGACTCCGGTTTCCAGGCTTACTGCCGCGATGCCTTTGGATACTTCAGCGCTGACGTAATCGAAGTGCGGTGTTGAGCCACGGATCACCGCGCCAAGGCAGATCACTGCATCATATCGTTTGGCCTGAGCAATTTTTTTCGCAATCAGCGGTATTTCAAAAGAGCCGGGCACTTTTACGATATCAATGCCCGCCTCCGAAACACCGCTGCGCTGCAGGGCGTCAACGGCGCCACTGACGAGCCTGTCTGAAATAAAATCATTGAAACGGCTGGCAATCAGGGCGAACCGTTTCTTTTCGGCAACCAGACTTCCTTCAATAACGTTAGGCATCACCTTTATTCCTTTGATGTTAATGAACACCGGCCTAGGGGGTCGTGTCAATATTCAAATAATGGCCCATCTTCAGCCGCTTGCATTCCAGGTAGCAGCGGTTGAACTCATTGGGTTCAATCTGAATGGGGACGCGGTCCACGACGCTTAGCCCGTATCCCTCAAGGCCGACGATTTTTTTGGGGTTGTTGGTAATCAGGCGCATCTTACGGACCCCAAGGTCAACCAGCACCTGGGCTCCGATTCCGTAATCACGGAGATCAGCCTTAAACCCCAGTTTCTCATTGGCCTCGACTGTATCATAGCCCTGATCCTGTAGCACATAGGCCTTGAGCTTGTTGACCAGGCCGATCCCCCGACCTTCCTGCCGGACATAAAGCAATACGCCAGAGCCTTCCTCATCCATCATCACCATGGATTTGTGAAGCTGGTCTCCGCAGTCGCAGCGAAGCGAGCCGAAAATATCGCCGGTTAAGCATTCCGAATGGACCCGAACCAGAATAGGTTTTTTCGGATCAATCTCGCCTTTGATAAGAGCGATATGCTGCAGATCCTCCATGTCGTTTTCATATACGATAACCCGGAAGGTGCCGGCATGGGCCGTAGGAATTTGGGCTTCAACCGCCTTATGAACAAAAGATTCGGTGCGCATCCGGTATTCAACCAGTTTTTCAATAGTACAGATGCCGATGCCATGTTCTTCGCTGAATTTTTCAAGCGTCGGCATCCGGGCCATGGTGCCGT
>JAGYOT010000124.1 GCA_018399455.1 Desulfobacterales bacterium | reverse complement strand
GCCGGGCCGAAAGACTCCTTCAAATCAATCTCACCGGCCTGGATGCAGCTGATGAGGGCATGATCTGCGGGGGACGCCTTGAGCTTCTGCTCGAGTATATCCGGCCGAATCCCGGGAACACAAACCTTTTTCTTGAGCTTTTGGATGCGTGGGCCTCCGGAGGATCAGGCGGCAGGGGTAATGTGCTTTTAACGGCATTTCAGGAAAACGGCGAAATGGCCGGGGTGCTCAGCCGTACGCTGGATCCGGACAAACTCCCGGACGCACTGCCAGATGCCCTGAGCCAAAAAGTCCGGCTCCGTGCAGCAAAAACGCGCCTCTCCTTTGTTGAGAGCAAAGACGGGTTTCATGTTCTGGTTGAACCCATGCGCTCGCCGGGTACGGTTTTCATTGCCGGGGCCGGACATGTGGGCCGGGCAACGGCAGCGCTTACGCAAACTGTCGGGTTCCATACCCTAGTGCTGGATGACAGGGCTGATTTTCTCCTTCCGGAGAGGTTCCCTCCTTCCTGCCGGCTCAAACCGGTTGACGGGTTTTCTAACTGTTTCAACGGGTTGGACGTAACAGGCGAGAGCCTTATCGTGATCCTCACCCGGGGGCATGTCCATGACAAAACCGTTCTTGCCCAGGCCCTGGAAACGCCGGCCGGCTATATCGGTATGATCGGAAGCCGCAAGAAGCGGGATGCCATCTATGAGCGGCTTCGCGGCAAAGGGGTCTCCCGGACGGCACTGGAGCGGGTGCATTGTCCTATCGGACTTGACATCGGCGCGGATACGCCCGAGGAAATCGCGGTCAGCATCGTTGGGGAGCTGATTTCCCACCGGGCCCAAAAATCCCTGAGACGGGAAAGCCTGAGATGAGAAAGACCCAGATCGGGGCGGTCATACTATCCGCGGGCCGTTCCACCCGGCAGAAGGGGTTTAAGCCGGCGCTTTCCATCGGTGAGGACACGGCCCTGGCGCATTGCCTGAATCTTTTTCAATGCGCCGGCTTTGAGAAGGTCGCCGTTGTGCTCGGCCACCGGGGATCAGAGCTTTCATCCATCGTCCGGGCGGGAGGGGCTGAGCCGGTCATGAACCCCGATTATGAGCGCGGCATGTTCTGCTCGGTGCAGGTCGGCGTGGCAGCTCTGCCCGCCGATATTCGGGCCTTTTTTATCTTGCCCGTGGATATTCCCCTGGTGAGGAAAATCACCATTGAGATGCTTTTCCGTCAGCTTGCCATAGTACCGGAAGCGGACGCTCTGGTGCCTGTCTTTAAGCACAGAAACGGGCATCCCCCGCTGATCCGGGAGCGCCTTCGTGAGCCTATCGCCTGCCATGACGGCACGCGGGGCCTGCGCAGTGTGCTGGAGAAGGCTTCAGTCTCCCGGGTGAGGGTGCCGGACCGGCACGTGCTGGTCGATATTGATACTCCGGAGCAGTACGAAGAAGCAAAGATTCTCTGGCAGCGCCACGGCATTCTCACGCCGGAGGAAGCAGAAATCCTCCTTGATTGGGCTGTGGGTAAAGAAAGTCCCGTAGCCGCCCACAGCCGGGCGGTTGCCCGTATGGCCGAAAGACTTGCCGAAGCCGTAAATATGGCAGGCAAAAATCCGGTTGACACCGAACTTACCATAACCGGGGCGTTGTTGCATGATATTGCCAAGGGAGAGCCGAGCCATGCGGAATCAGGTGCCAAGCTGCTTAAACAATATGGATTTTCCCATGAACTGACGGATATCGTGGCCCGCCATGCAGACTGGGAGCCGGACCCCTTCTCGCCGGTAAGCGAGATTGATCTGGTTTACCTGGCAGACAAACTGATCCGGGGCAGCCGGCCGGTACCGCTGGACAGCCGGTTTGAAGCCAAACAGGAACTGTTCTCAGACAATCCGGAGGCCCGGCTAGCTGTCGAACGCCGCTGGAAGCAGGCAAGGAGGATCTGCCGCCGGGTGGAAGCCGGGATCGGCCGTCCGGTGGATGAGTTTTTATGAAAAAGGCCGAAATTTCTGCCAAAAAAGATGACCGGGCTCTCCCGCTTTTGCGCCATGGGAGGCCGGAGCCGGACCCGGTCTTTCGCTATACGGGGCAGCGTGAGGTCGTTCTGAGCCGTGAAGGACGGAAACAGGCCCGCCAGTGGGGAGAAGCCCTCAGGGATATGGCGATTTCATAATCCTTCGGAGCTTTTTACTGTTGGCATAATCGCCTGAATTTTGCAACCCCGGGCCTCAAATTCCGGGCTTTGACTGACGCCGGCGTCAAACGGTTGCCCGGCCTGTTCGGAAGCACTTGACTTTACTGTCTGAATATGATTTTAGAAAGCATTTATCTTATGTAACCGGAAGCCTGAAAGGAGGGGACAATGAAGGGCAGGCGTAAATGGATGGCAACAGGTTTGGTGCTTGCGCTGGTACTGATGACTGTGCCGGCTCAGGCCTATGACCTGCCGTCGGTCAACCTGGGGTTTACCAGTTTCATGGACGGCGGTCCGCCGGCAGGGCCGGGCTGGTATTTTACCGAGTACTTGCAGTACTGGACATCTGATGATTTTACGGATGACAGAGGAGACGGCCTGCTGCCGGAATTTGCTGACGAGGACCTTGATGCATGGATCAGCCTCTCCCAGTTTATTTATCAATCTGATACGGAAGTTTTTGCCGGCGGCAAATGGGGGCTTGATGTGATCATTCCCTATGCGGCGCTGGATGCCTCATACAGCGCCCCCGGATTTCCTGAAGACAACGGTAGCGGCATGGGAGATCTCCTTGTCGGCCCTTTCCTTCAATGGGACCCGGTTATGGGCGAAAGCGGTCCTCGGTTCATGCACCGGGTTGAATTTCAGCTTATTTTTCCCACCGGTGAATACGAGGACGACAAGGAGTTGAATCAGGGCAGCAACTTTTTTTCTTTCAATCCTTATTGGGCCGGAACATTATTTATCACGCCCAAATGGACGGCTTCCACGCGAGTCCACTACCTCTGGAACGACAAAAACGATGATCCCAACCGTCAGTACGGGAATGCTGACGACACCCAGGCCGGACAGGCCTTTCACCTGAATTTTACAACCGCTTATCAGGTGCATCCCCGGCTGCGTGTGGGTATCAACGGATATTATCTTAAACAAATCACCGATTCCGAAGTAGACGGTCACGATATCGATGACAGCCGGGAAGAGGTGCTTGCTGTTGGCCCGGGGCTGCTCTGGCATATCAACCGGGATGCTCATCTTTTTTTTAACGCCTATTTCGAAACCGAGACGGAAAACCGGCCTGAAGGCGAACGCTACAATTTAAGAGTGGTTTATCACTTCTAACCATCACCTTTGCGGGGACAGGGGCTCAAACCTGTCCCCCTTCCACATCACCGGCATCAGAATTCCGGTCCGGGGGTGAACCGGGGGGCTTTCCGGATTTTGCAGCAGCCCTTGCCGGTTTTGAGCCCCATCAGGGTCTCTTTCAGCTTACGCCAGTTTTTCAATGATCATCTCACTGACCTTTTCAGCGGAGCGGCCAAAAAGCTCGGGCATATCAACCAGTTCGAGAAACTCATCATTCCACAGAATGTTGTTCTCCTGCACCAGGTTTTTAATGTGTTCATGCTTGCCGCCCAAGGCTTTAACCCTGGTGGCGAGCTCTACCTTGGCCTTGAAATTGACCTCCAGAAGCATGAGATGCTCGATGGTATTGGGCCGATCGAGATCGGTCGATATAATCGGGATGATCAGAAGACTGCGGGCGTCTTTTCGGCCTTTGCCAATGTAGACGTTACCCTGTCTGACAATAATTTTTTTGGTGCCCTTAAGGGTATTGTCCGTCTCTGACCGGGAGGCAATGGCGGCGGAGGACCCTTCCTTTTTAAGAATATGAATCCTGGTTTCATCCGTGGGTTCGCCCAGCAGATTGATGCCGCTTATTCGGTAAAGCGTCATGCCCTGAATGCCGGAAAGGATTTTCTGCAGGTTGCGCAGTACCATGATATTGGTGAGGGTGAGCTGGGCAATGGTAAAGCCGTTTTTCCAGAGAATGTCAAAGAGCAGGCCTTCGGCTTTTTCTTCGATCCGGCTGGTGCCCACGGTGACGGTTTTGGCCTGGTGTTTGATCGCGTCCACAGGACGAGCCAGACAATTGATCGCCTCGCCAAGGGATTCAAAAAGCTTTTCAAACATATTCCCGGCCGTTCCTTTGACGCCGAAGTCAAGCTCAAAATCCGTCAGAGGGAGGCGGCCTGCCAGGTACTTGAGCAAAAGCGTGAGATTGGTGGCCCCCTTGATGCCCATGGGCGAGGGCAGTTCATTGTTGGCCTGTTTTTTTCGGAATGCGGCATAAAAGTGCAGCAGTTTTTCTCTGAAGCGTTTTTCCAGGGCAATTTCAAAGATATCCAGGTTCTCTTCGGTCAGCTGCTCGATGGTTAACTGCAGATCCTCGCGAAAGTCAAAGAAGAAGCGCGATCCTTCATTAATGGTCAGCGCCGCGTAATATCCCCAGATATGTCCAACCAGGGTGTTTAAAACAGGGGCAAAATATTCGCTGACCGAGGGCACGGTAAGTACCTCTTCGGCATAAGGGTCAAACCGGTCTTCATGTTCATCCGCAATGACAACGGGAAGGGCCTTGTGGGAACGAAAGATCGCCGTGTCCTTGATAATATCTCCCATTACACTTTGCCGGGTCCCGGCCGCGCAAACAAAGATCAAAGGTTCGGAGGAGAGGTCAATATGCTTTTTATCCTCCACAAAATCCGATGAAATGGTTTTGTAACAAAGCTCGCTGAGTTTTATGCGGATTTCATCTGCCGCTGATTTATTCGGCCCGCTTCCAACAGCCGCCCAATAGGTTCGCCTTAACGCGAGGCGTTCGGCGGAAGCTCTGATACGGTCAGCCCCTGCTAGGATCGTTTCCATATGTTTTGGGATTTGGAGCATTTGTTTGATTTCATTTGATATGAAGGCGCTGCTTTGGCGTCCGGTGAGTTGGGCGATATACAATCCCAGAAGCGCTCCGGCAACAATCTGGGAATAAAACGCCTTGGTGGAAGCCACCGACATTTCGATATCACGGCCGCTGCTGGTATAGATAACCCCGTCCGCCTTAAAGGTAAGGTCCGAGTCCCGTCGGTTCACAATGGCAACAGCCAGGGCTCCGAACTGTTTCATCATATCAACCGTCCGGTTGGTGTCTGTTGTGGTACCGGACTGACTGATAGGGATCAGCAGGGTTTCTTTGAAATTGTCCGTTTCCGTGATAAAGCCGCTTAGCTCAGAGGATTTCAAAGCCTCGACCCGGATGGTGGCTTCGTTTAAATAGTGGCGCATGATATCCGCGCATACCTGGGCGGCAATGCCCGCTGTTCCCTGGCCAATAAAAAGTACCCGGCGGATACCGTCGGCTTTGAGGACGGATACGAGGGACGGGGGAACATTGCTGTCATCGAGGGTCGGAATATAATGCGATCCGCCGTCTTTAATGATTTTCCAGCGGTTCTCAAGAGTTCTCCGGACGGATAAGGGGGATTCGGAAATTTCTTTCAGAAAATAGTGGTTATAATGCTGGCGATCGATGTCCCGGGAGGTCAGGGGCGTCTCGTGGATATCCGCCTCAGACAGAACAATAGGGCTTCCATCATAAAACATGGCTTTGACTCCCTCCAATCTGCCGGCCGAGGCCTGGTCGAGAACAAAAATTTGTCCGTAAATCGAATTCCCGGCTGAATCCGTATGCCGGCAAGCCCCATCCAGCTTCAGGTACTCCGAGGTTTCCTCAACAATGCCGTAGATTTCAGAAGATGGAATATAATGGTCTTCGGCAAGACCAACAAATAACGCCTGACCGGAGCCTTTCAGGGCAAGGAAAAGTTTTCCCGGGGCCAGATCCGTGTGCATGGCAATGGCATGGGAGCCCTGAAAATCATTTACCGCCAGCCTGAAAGCCGTTTCAACATCATGGCCCCGGCGCAGGTAAGCCTGGATGTGAACCGGGATAACCTTGGTATCGCAGGTAATCTCAGGCGGCATGTGAATGCCCCGATCCGCATAGCCGGCCTTGATGGTCTGGTAATTATCAATATCCCCGTTTAGGCACACATGAATAATGCCGGAAGGCACCGGGATATCGGTACGGGTGCGGTTGTCCACCGGATGGCAGTTGGCCTCGTTAATATCGCCGACTGATGCCCACCGGGTGTGGGCGGAAATCGTATGATTGTGGTATGGCAATGTGATAAGTTTTTGGAAAACCCGATCATGGCTGATTTCCCGGCGAATAAAGGAA
>JAGYOT010000123.1 GCA_018399455.1 Desulfobacterales bacterium | reverse complement strand
CGCGACGCCAGGCAAAGTCGGGTCGATCTGTGCCAGTTCCGCCTCCTCGGCCTTGATATAGGCTGCCACCGCCGATATGGCCGCCGCCTTTTTCCGGTCCTGTTTCATCATCGCTCCGTTAAAAAGGTTTTAGTTGTTGGGTATTAGCAATTGTGAATTGTTGATTCACTCTTCGCCCATAAAATAAAAGACCAGATCCTTCCTTCTAGTTTCCAGTCTCCAGTTTATAGTCTCTATACCGGTATATTCCCGTGTTTTTTGGGCGGGAGCATCTGACGCTTGTTGGCCATAATCTCCAGGGCTTCAATCAGCCGGGGGCGTGTCTCGCTGGGAATAATCACGTCATCGACATAACCGCGCCGTGCCGCCCGATAAGGATTGGAAAACAGCTCCCGGTATTCTTCGATTTTTTCCTTCCGCTTGGCATCCGGGTCATCAGATTCCTGGATCGTTTTGCGGTGGATGATGTTGGCCGCCCCTTCAGCGCCCATCACCGCAATTTCAGCCGAGGGCCAGGCGAATGCGACATCCGCGCCCAGATGCTTCGAAGACATGGCAAGATAGGCGCCACCGTAATCCTTGCGCAAAATCAGGAGAAGCTGCGGCACTGTGACCTCGGAATAACACCACAGGAGTTTGGCCCCGTGCCGTATAATCCCTCCCCATTCCTGGTCACTGCCGGGCATATAGCCGGGAACATCGGCAATGGTTAAAAGCGGAATATTAAAGGCATCACAGAAACGGATAAAACGGGTCGCCTTGTCTGAGGCATTAATATCGAGACATCCTGCCAGATAATTGGGCTGATTGGCAATAATGCCAATGCTTCTGCCGTTTAACCGCGCAAAGCAGATAACAATATTTTTGGCATAAAGGGTATGGGGTTCAAAATAGGTACCGTTGTCCACGATGGATTCGATAACCGTTTTCACATCGTATGGACTGTTGGGGTCTTCCGGGATAAACGTATCCAGGTCGGGGTCCATGCGCCCCGGATCGTCTCCGGTTTCAACAATCGGCGGATCCTCCATGTTGTTGGATGGCAGATACGATAGCAGGGTCTTTATTTCGTCAATGGCGTGGTCTTCGGAGTCACAGGCAAAATGGGCGACCCCGCTCTTTTCATTGTGAGAAATCGCTCCGCCCAGCTCTTCAAAGCTAATTTCTTCCCCGGTAACGGATTTTATAACCTGTGGGCCCGTAATAAACATGTGGCTGGTTTTTTTTACCATGAAGATCCAGTCTGTCATCGCCGGCGAGTAGACCGCTCCGCCTGCAGTGGGCCCCATGATGGCTGAAATCTGAGGAATAACGCCCGAACAAATGGAGTTTCGGTAAAAAATTTCCCCATAGCCGCAGAGTGCGTCCACGCCTTCCTGGATCCTGGCGCCGCCCGAATCGTTGAACCCCACCACCGGAGCACCGGCCTTATGGGCCATGTCCATAATTTTACAAATTTTTCGTGCATGCATTTCGCCGAGGGTGCCGGCGCGGGCGGTAAAATCCTGGGAATAGGCAAAAACCGGACGGCCATTGACATAGCCGTAGCCAGTCACCACGCCGTCTGCCGGAATATCACTTTTGTCCATGCCAAAATCCACGCACCGGTGTTTGACGAACATATCAACCTCCCGGAACGTGCCCGGATCAAAGAGCCGGTCGAGTCGGTCGCGGGCAGTCATTTTGCCCTGCTCCCGCTGTTTTGCCACGCTCTTTTCCCCTCCCATTGCCTGCATCTGCTTTCTGAAGTTTTTGAGTTCTTCGAGTTTGTCAGCGTTGCGCCCCATTATTCATTCCTTTCATTGCACCGGGTGAATATCTCCAGCATCTTTTTAACCGCTGCTGTCGGTGTGGTCTCCCCATGCTCTACCGCCTTTTGAAGTGACGGCAGCGCCTGTTGGATTTCAGGCGTGTGATAGAACCAATCCTTTAATCCCTCTTCCAGTAAAAAGTGCATCCAGTCCAGGGCCTGGTGTTTGCGTTTGGCAGAAAGTTCCCCGGATTCAGTAAGTTCGCGACGATGCCTAAGGACCGTCTGCCATATCTCCTCCAGTCCCGCCATGGTCATTGCACTGCAGGTCATGACCGGCGGCATCCACGTAGATGCGGACGGAGAGAGCAGATGCAGGGCATCTTCAAAAGCCTTTCGTGTCTTTTTCGCGTTTTCAATGTTATTGCCGTCCGCTTTGTTGACGGCAATGGCATCAGCAAGCTCCAGCACCCCGCGTTTAATGCCCTGAAGTTCGTCACCGGCCCCGGCCAGAATCAGGACCAGAAAAAAATCCACCATAGACGCCACCGAAACCTCGGATTGGCCTACGCCTACGGTCTCCACAATCACCACATCAAAACCGGCCGCCTCGCAGATCAGCATGGCCTCCCGGGTTTTTCGGGAAACCCCGCCCAAAGATCCGCCGGAGGGCGAAGGCCGGATAAAAGCCTTTTCATGGGCGGAGAGCTTCTCCATCCGTGTTTTGTCCCCCAGGATGCTGCCTCCGCTCCTTGCACTGCTCGGGTCCACGGCCAGGATCGCCAGGCGGTGGCCCACGTCCGCGAGCCTCAATCCCAGGTTCTCAATAAAGGTGCTTTTGCCGGCACCCGGAACCCCGGTAATACCTAAACGAATTGACTCTCCGGTATACGGAATAAGGCCGTCCAGCACGCTTGTAACCAGCGCCTGGTGGGCTGAAAGCGAACTCTCAATCAGGGTAATGGTCTTTGCCAGTACCTTCCGGTCGCCGGCCCGGACCCCCCCTATGTAGTATTGGGGGTCCGTCTCCATTATTTTTGCTCCAGGGCCTTCAGCACCTGGTTGGCTGAATCCGTGACAACCGTTCCCGGACCGAAGACAGCCGACACGCCACAGTCATAAAGAAATTGATAATCCGCTGGCGGTATAATGCCGCCTACCACGACGAGCACTTCTTCGGCGCCCTCCTTTTTAAGGGCTTCAATCAGATCCGGCACCAGAATCTTGTGCCCTGCGGCAAGGCTTGATACCCCAACCACGTGCACATCGTTTTCTACCGCCATGCGGGCGGCTTCTGTCGGGGTCTGAAACATGGGGCTGATATCCACGTCAAATCCAAGGTCCGCGTAAGCGGTGGCCACCACTTTGATCCCCCGGTCATGGCCATCCTGACCCATTTTGGTAACCAAGATCCGCGGCCGCCGGCCTTGCTTTTCTGCAAACTGCTCGGTTCGCTTGCGGATGGAGGCAATGATTTCGTCATCCTTGTACTCCGAAGCGTATACCCCGGAAATGCACTGGGTGGTGGCGACGTAGCGGCCGAAAACCTTCTCCAGGGCATCGCTTACCTCACCCACCGTTGCACGGGCGCGGACCGCCTCGATGCTCGCCTCAAGGAGATTGCCATCAGATTCGGCATACCGGGCAAGCTTGTCCAGTGCGGCCTTTACCGCATCATCGTCTCGCTTCTCCCTTATCTCTCTCAGACGCGCCACCTGCTCGTCGCGAACCGCCGTTGAAATCTCCCTGACATCGATCTCGGTCTGCTCATCCACCTGGTATTTGTTAACGCCGACAATAGTCTCCTTGCCCTGGTCGATCTTTGCCTGACGCCGGGCAGCAGACTCCTCGATGCGCATCTTGGGCATGCCGGATTCGATGGCCTTGGCCATACCGCCAAGTTCCTCCACCTCGTTAATGATTTTTCTGGCCGCATCCACAATCGACTGGGTCAGCGCTTCGATATAATAAGAACCGCCAATGGGGTCAACCACATCGGTGACATGGGACTCCTCCTGGACAATTAGCTGCGTATTCCGTGATATTCGGGCCGAAAGATCCGTGGGCAGGCTTACGGCCTCATCAAAGGAGTTGGTGTGAAGCGACTGGGTTCCCCCCAGGACCGCAGCCAGGCACTCAAGTGTCGTCCGGATAATATTGTTGTAAGGATCCTGCTGGGTGAGGCTCCAGCCCGATGTCTGGACATGGGTGCGAAGCATCAGAGACTTGGGATTTTTCGGATTGAACCGCTGCATGAGCTCATGCCACAGAAACCGTGCTGCCCGGAGCATGGCAATCTCCATAAAAAAGTTCATTCCGACACCAAAGAAAAAGGAGAGCCGTGGGGCGAAATCATCAATCCCAAGGCCGGCGTTGAGAGCGGTTTTAACGTATTCCAACCCGTCGGCCAGGGTAAATGCCGTCTGCAGCACCGAATCCGCGCCCGCCTCCATCATGTGGTAGCCGCTGATGCTGACGGTGTTATATTTGGGCATGTGTTTTGAACAGTACCCGATAATGTCCGAGACGATCCGCATAGAGGGATTGGGCGGATAAATGTAGGTGTTTCGTGTGAGATACTCCTTCAGTATATCGTTCTGAATGGTGCCGTTTAGCTTTTCCTGGGAAACCCCCTGCTCCTCAGCGGCCACAATGTAGCCTGCGAGAATCGGTAGCACGGCCCCGTTCATGGTCATGGACACCGACATCTGGTCCAGCGGGATTCCGTCGAACAGGATCTTCATATCCTCCACGGAATCCACCGGAACGCCCGCTTTTCCAACATCTCCGGAAACACGTGGGTGATCTGAGTCGTAGCCGCGGTGGGTGGCGAGGTCAAAGGCGATGGAAAGCCCCTTCTGACCCGCAGCCAGGCTTTTTCTATAAAATTCATTGGATTCCTTGGCGGTCGAGAACCCCGCATACTGCCGGATAGTCCAGGGCCGGTTGGTATACATTGTCGCACGCACACCCCGAACAAAAGGCTCCATGCCTGGCAGGGTGTTTTGAAATTCGATGTTTTCGAGATCTTCCCTGGTGTAAAGGGGTTTTACAGTGATGCCTTCAGGCGTTTGACGGTAAAGTGAATCCAGGGGCTTGCCCCGTAGTTCCTTTTCCGCCATTTCCTTCCATTTGGCCAGATCCGGATGTTCACTCATGGCTTTACTCCATCATATATTAAGATTGCCGGAATAAATTGATACCCGCATTGAACCGCAAAAATTTAAAATAGCACAAGACGATAGGATCGCAAAGACTTATCGCTCGCACAGCTCCACGAGCACCCCGTTTGTTGCCTTGGGATGCAGAAAGGCAATTCGCGCACCACCCGCACCTTTTCTGGGGGTTTCATCAATCAGACGAACGCCCTTTTCCTTGAGTTCAGCAAGGGCCTCGTCAATATTTTCCACCCCAAAGGCCACATGCTGGATTCCCTGTCCTTTTTTTTCAATATACTTGGCAATTGGACCATCCGCCGCTGTGGACTCCAAAAGCTCGACTTCACTTTCCCCAACCGGGAAAAAAGCGGTTTTGACCTTCTGTTCGGCAACGGTTTCATCTCCCTCAAAGTTCAGTCCCAAAACATCCGTCCAGAACGCCTTGGCCTGGCTGATATCGTTAACCGCAATCCCAATGTGATCAATTTTAAGCAGTTTCATGTCTCGCTCCTTGTTCGTTTAAAATGGTAAGGGCCATTTACAAGGTTCGGCTTTTACCTTTAAATTATCTTTATTTTATGGGGTAAGGCATACATACTATCTCTTCCAGGCAAACCTAGTTGACACTTTCAGGGGCAAGTCCCTTCAAAATAATCGTGCAGAAATGCTCCGTAAGCTCATCCGGGTCTATGGGCCCGTCATTGATCACAGCGGGGAGAACCAGATGCTCGATTCCGCCGAGGATGATCTGGCGGACGCTCGATGCCTTGATATCGCTTCGGATTTCGTTTTTCTCCATTCCTGCCTCAATCACGGCTAACAGAAGATTACAGTAATGCTTAACGATCTCATAGGTTTCACTGCTGAAATAGCCGGGGTAATTGCGCACCTCCAAAAGCAGTATTTTTGAAAACACACGATCTTGATCATAAAAATAAATGCTGCTCCAGATAAATTTGCGCAGCTTGTTTTCCGCGCCTTCAATCCCCCTGAGCCCCCATTCCGTTTTTTCAGCAAAATTTTCCAGGTACTCGGAGAGCACGGCGTGGAGCAGCCCTCGTTTATCGCCGAAGTACCGGTAAATCAGGGCTTCATTCACCCCTGAGGTTTTTGAGAGTTCAGCGGTGGTAATGGAGCTGAAATCCTTTTGCGCCAAAAGCTGCCTGAGGGCATTGGCCAGCTTGGTCCGGCCGGACGGCTTGGCCGGCGGATGGGTTGAGGAATAATTTGCAGGTTTATTCATTATTTGTCAATCGGTTACCTAGTGCCCGAACGAAAACCGTCTTTTTCGCCAATATCTGTGTCAGGCTTAAATTTTAATCCTCAAAATACTCCGGGTATGTCTGC
>JAGYOT010000122.1 GCA_018399455.1 Desulfobacterales bacterium | reverse complement strand
AAAGTATTAAATGACGGATTCATAAGTCTATTTTTTTTGGAAAAGACAAAAATTCTGAGTTAGAGAGTCTATTATATTTTGCTCTTCCGTTCGCGGTTTGGCCTACAATATCTTTTAATTCCCTGTTGAAAAGCAATTTATATCAAAGTAACATATCAAGATCAGTAGAAATTTAAAGTCAATTTGTGTCCACATCAAAATTCTGAAAAAATTTTTCTTTCTTTCCTTCTAGGTAATTAAACATCATATCTTCTACAATTTTAGTCACCCTATCATAGTTAAAAGCTTTCTGCTCAAGAGCCCATTGAAACCAGATACCAAACCAAACAGCAATCATTACAACGCCAAATTCTTCTGGAATTATATTTTTATAAACACCAGAAGTGATCCCTCCCTTTACTCCGACAGAGGCTAAGTAACGATATTTTTCGAAAAAGTGTTTTATTATTTCAGAGTACTGTGAATTGTTCTTTGATAGTGCTGTAAAGTCTATTAATACGTATAATAAAGTGGGATCGGCTTTTGCCATTTCAAATCCCCCAGAGCATCTTTTACGCAACATATCCTCCGGATCCTCTGGGTTCTCAATTTTATCATCAATAGTCTTAAATAGTTTACGGTCCAATTCCTCCAGTACAGCAATTAGAATTTCCTCCTTGTTTTTGAAATAATGATTTATTCCTCCTTTGCTCATATTTGCATATGTTGAAAGTCCCTGCATCGTTAGGTTATTATACCCTTTATCTTTGATTAATCGGAAGGCAGCTTCAATAATTTGAGAGGCTCGCTCATTTCTTTTTGATAATTTCATATCCCTCCTTAAAAAAACCGACTGTCCTTTTTTTTATATAAAGAAAAAGCAATGGTCAATAATTTTTTTAAAAATTATTTGTAATCAATCACAGGGAGCCAATTTCGTTTCAGGCAGACATCGCTTTTAGCCGGAATACATCAGGCTTTTGCTCTTTGAAATAGCAATCCACAGGTAAGAATGGACGGTCATGCATGAATGCATAACTGCGTTTTAGGAGCCCGGATGGAATCATGAAAAAAACCGGCTTCAGCTGCTTTCCCGCTGAAAGCCGGATATACGCATTTCGCCGGGACTGGCTTAAACCCGTCCCTGGGTGTGGTAAAACCTATTGAAAAATTAAGGGTATTGTCATTAAAGCTGGGAGCGTTCCCCGAGGTTGCCGTAGCGATGGTAATTATGGCTCACCGCCTGCTCCTGGATGTAATTCAAAAGCTCAATTCTGCCTTCCATGTAGACCGGCGAGCGGGAAATGTAAAAGCCCGTTTCCGCCGCCTTCCTGTAGATCGCCATGGGCACCCGGTCAGCGGCGGCGTATCGGATGCGCTGAACTTTGGGCATCATCGTGATGAGCTCTTCGTCGGTCTGAACGGCTACCGGGGCATCGCCCATCAGGGAGCGGCCGTGAGGTTCGTTCAAAAACCCGGTCACCCGGTTGGAAAGCCCGGGCGGAAGGCTGATAACGGGATGGCATCGCGTGATCTGAACGGCGGCAATTCGGGCCAGCACCTCAAAAAGCGTATCGTCCGGGTGGATACGAATGACCACCCGTCCTTTGGGCAGGTAGCGGAAATGGTTGTCCTGGCCCCGCAGGTTGAAGTAATCGTGCTCCCGGCCGAACTCGGTTTCCCACTGGTAAACATAGCTTTTAACGGCTCGCACGGTTTTGTTCATGTCCTCTGCGATATCATCGCTGAAACGGTTCCAGCAGCACTCGATTTCCCACTCATTGGCCAGCCGCAGCAGCCGGGTCTCGTCTCTGATGTCTCCGAATGCCGGGTACGCCGTTTCCCGGATATCCATGAACTGGCAGACATAGTTGGGGCTGCCGGCCTTGATGCCCGCGCCCAGGGCCGACTTTCCCATGCCGCCGAATGGCTGGCGCAAAACCACCGCCCCCGTGGTTCCCTTGTTGATATACAGGTTGCCGGCCCTGATGCCCGCCTTCCACTTGTCCTGCTCCCGCCGGTCCAGGCTCTCAAGGCCCGAGGTGAGGCCGTAGCCTGTCATGTTGACAAGCTCTATGGCATGATCCAGGTTCTCCGCGCGCATGACCGCTATCATGGGGCCGAAAAACTCGGTCATGTGCGTATAGGAGCCCGGCTTGACGTCCCATTTGATGCCCGGCGTCCAGAGATAAGGGTTATCTTCGACCGGCTCCGGTTTTAAAGCCCAGGATTCCCCCTTTTCAAGGGTGGTCAGGGCCCGTTTGAGATCATCCCGGGGCGGTGCGATGATGCAGCCCATCTTGTTTTCAAATGCCCAGGCAGAGCCGGTCTTGTAGCTTTTGGCCGCATCGACGAGCTGGCGCCTGAATTCCTTGTCGTGATAAACCTCCTTTTCAAGGATCAGCAGGGAGGTGGCGCTGCACTTCTGACCCGAGTTGGAATAAGCGGAATGAATAATATTTTTGATGGCCTGGTCCCGGTCGGACATGGCTGTCACAATGGTGGCGTTCTTGCCCCCGGTCTCTGCCGCAAGCTGAACATCCGGACGGTCTTTAAGAATCTGCATCCCGGTTTCGGTTCCACCGGTTAAAATGATGTAGTCCACGTCCTTGTGGCCCGTCAGGCGGCTGCCCACTTCGCCGCCCGAGCAGGGAACGAACTGAAGCGCGTTTTTGGAAACCCCTGCCCGGTAAAAACACTGGACCAGTTCCCAGGCGGTCAGCACAGCCGCGGACGCGGGCTTGAAAAGCACCGTGTTGCCGGCGGCAAGGGATGCCGCCACACCGCCGCAGGGAATCGCAATGGGAAAATTCCAGGGGGTTAAAACCAGGCCCACGCCTTTTGGCCGGCATTGAAGATTGGGGGCATCCTCGTATATATGGGCGGTGTGGGCGTAGAGCTCCACAAAATCAATGGCCTCCGAGACCTCGGGATCGCTTTCCGTAAAAACCTTTCCCCAATTGGCGGCCGCGGCCCCGATCAGGTCTCCCCTCGCCTTTCTGATTTCATGGGCCGCCCGGTCCAGGATTTGGTGCCGCTCATCCAGGGACTTCCTGCGCCATCCATCCTGGTCCTCCCGGGCAATTGCGACCGCCCGATCAATGTCCTCCGCCCCGGCCATGGCATACTCCGCCACCACAATCCGGCGGCCCGCCTTTTCCTCATACCGGGCCGCGTCAATGATCTGCCTTGTCATACAGCCTTCAAAGCGCTCATTGCCCGCCACCACAATGGGGACCTGGAGCGGAGCAGCATTTTCATCCCGCATCCATTTATCCCGGATTTTCTCCGCCCATTCCCGGTTTGGAGCGAGCGACCAGTCCGTATCCGGCTCATTGGTAAACCGGCCGGTCCAGTATGTGCCCATTTTCTTGTCAAACACCTCGGCGTTTCGGTCCTGGCTCCGGTTGGAGGCCGCCGGTGCGTTTTCAATCCGGCGGCAGGAGGCCATAAAATGGTTTTGCAGAAACTGCCAGGCCTCGGCCTTCGTGGTCAAATGCGGGGAATAGCGCAGAAAATTCTCGGGTGCGGTGTTTTCATCCAGCCTTCGGATGAGATAAGCAATCGCGTTGATAAACTGGTCTTTCGATGCCACCGGTGCATAAAGCAGAATGTCGTTGACCGACTCCTGAAGCGCCCGCCGCACGTGATCCGCCATGCCTTCAAGCATCTCAAACCAGAAATAATCGGTCACATTAAGGGCATGACCCAACTCGTGGGCATAGGCCAGCTCAAACAGGTTGTGCGAGGCAACGCCCAAATGGACGGCCTTTATGTTTTCAGGCTGCATGGCGTATTGAAGCATCCGCTTGTAATTGGCGTCCACGTCGAGTTTATTGTCGTATGGCGCCAGCGGCCAATTGAAATGGGAGGACTCGATCAGCTCCATCTCCATGTTGGCGCCCTTTACGATCCGCAGCTTTACAGGCGCCCCGCCGCCGCCAACCCGGTTTTTCGCCCATTCGGTTAGCTTCTGTTGAAGCGGGTAGGCGTCCGGCACATAGGCCTGGAGCACGATACCCGCGGAATAATCCTTGAATTCCGGCTGTTCAAGCGTCCGGATAAAGGCCTCGTAGGTAATGTCCAGATCCCGGTATTCCTCCATGTCCATGTTGACAATCTTGGGGACCTGATCTCCGGTTTTTCGCACAAAATAGTTCTCCCTGGCCACCCGGACAAGCTCTGAGAGGCGCTCCACCAAGACAGAGACGGTATGTTCAAACGCAAGCGACGAGATCTGCGAGTATAGTGTTGAGATCTTGACCGAGATATACTCAATATCGGGGTCGCGCATGTCCCGGATATAGCTGTCCAGGCGGCGGCGGGATTCGTCTTCGCCCAGGACCGCCTCGCCCAGATGGTTGATGTTCATCCGAACGCCCTGATCCCTGCGCTTTTCCAGATGCGTGTGAAGCGGCTGGGTTTCGCCCGGAATAATGGCCCGCGACGAGGACATCCGCATCTTATCAACCATGCGGGGCACCGAGACAGACGGAAAATAGCGTCCCAGGCCCATGAACATCTGAATCAGGAGGCGCTCCACCCGGGAAAAAAAGTCGGGCACCCCGTACTCCCGCAAAAGATGGTTCACCTGATCGGCTACCCGGTCGTTGTCGTGGGAGCGAAAGCACTGATCGATCATCCGGGTCAGCACCACCTTGTCCAGCGGGTGGGTCAAAAGACGCCGCATCTGGTCCTGGATGGCCTTTTCCTCCGCGGTAAGCATGGCATTAGCGCGGTCCTGCCATTTGGCCGCCAGTTCAACCGCCCCCTGCTCGATTTGCTGATAATCGATATCCGTCATGATAGGCCCCTGTCGTCGTTCTGTCTGTTTGATCCGCTGCCAACGGATGTATCAGTAGATCAGGCGCCTGCCCTATCCGCCGCCGCCCAAATAGGCCTGAACAACCTCCGGATCCTGGAGGAGCGCACCGGCCGTATCTGACATGACAATGTTTCCGACCTCCATGACATAGCCGCGATGGGCAAGCTTCAGAGCAATCCGCGCGTTCTGCTCCACCAGGATCACGGTCACCCCGGCCTCATTGATCTGGCGGATCGTCTTAAAAATCTGGCGCGCCAGAACCGGCGCCAGACCCAGGCTGGGCTCGTCCAGAAGCAGCAGCTTGGGATTGGCCATAAGCGCCCGCCCAATGGCAAGCATCTGCTGCTCGCCCCCGGAAAGGGTGCCGGCCAGCTGAGCGCGTCGCTCGTAAAGCCTTGGGAAAAGCTCAAAGATCCAGGCCAGGCTTTCTTTGATCCGCTGGGCGTTTTTGGAGGTAAACGCCCCCAGGTTAAGGTTCTCCTGAACCGTCAACGTATCGAAAACCCGTCGGCCCTCCGGGGCCTGGGTAATTTTTTTGGACACCACTTTATGGGCGGCCAGCCGATGTATGGGCTCTCCCTGAAAGCGCACTTCGCCGCCGGAAGCGCGAACAAGCCCGCAGATGGCATTGAGGGTGGTGGATTTCCCCGCCCCGTTTGCCCCCAGAATGGTGACAATTTCGCCTTCGGCGACCTCCAGGTCGATTCCGTGAAGCGCCCGGACATTGCAGTAGTTAACCTGCAGGTTCCTGACTTCAAGCAGCATCCCTGATCCCTCTATAAATCATCGTTTTCATCCTCACTGCCGAGATAGGCCTCAATCACCAGGGGGTCTTGCTTGACCTCGGACGGGACTCCCTCGGCGATTTTCTTGCCATACTCAAGGACCACCAGGTATTCGCAGGCCTTCATGACGAGACTCATGTCGTGCTCGATCAGCAGAACCGTTATCCCCCGCTCCCGAATCCGGAAAATGAGGTTGACCAGGGCTTCGGTTTCCTGCTCGTTCATGCCGCCGGCCGGTTCATCGAGAATAATCAGGCGGGGGTCGGAGGCGAGCGCCCGGGCGATCTCCAGAAGCCGTTGGTTGCCGTAGGAAAGATTTCTGGCGATGTTTCTGGCCTGGACATCCAGCCCGACAAACTTCAGCTCCGCCATGGCTTTTCCCATGGCATGCCGCTCTTCCCTGACCTGCCAGGGCATGCGGACCATTGCGGCAACGGGGCCTGAACGCATCCGGCAGTGAACGCCCGCCAGAACATTTTCCATCACCGACATGTTGCCAAACAGGCGGATGGTTTGAAAAGTCCGGGCAATGCCCAGTTTGACAATCTTGTGGGTCAGGCGGCTGGTGATGTCTTTGCCGGCAAACAAGACCCTGCCTCCGTCAACCTTGTAATTGCCGGTGATCAGATTGAAAACCGTGGTTTTTCCGGCCCCGTTGGGTCCGATCATG
>JAGYOT010000121.1 GCA_018399455.1 Desulfobacterales bacterium | reverse complement strand
AACGGCTATCTTCATATCGGCCATGCCAAATCCATCTGCTTAAACTTTGGATTTGCCCGGGAATTCAACGGAACCTGCCATCTGCGCTTTGATGATACCAACCCGATTAAGGAGAATCTCACCTATGTTGAATCCATCAAGAAGGATGTGCGCTGGCTTGGATTTGACTGGGGGCCGCATCTTTACTTTACCTCGGACTATTTTGATCGTCTGTACGGGTATGCCATCGAACTGATTAAGCTTGGAAAAGCCTATGTCGACAGCCTGAGCCCCGACGAAATCAGGATTTATCGGGGAACCCTGACCGAACCGGGCAAAGAGAGCCCCTACAGAAACCGGTCCGTAGCTGAAAACCTGGATCTTTTCAGGCGCATGGCAGCCGGGGAGTTTGTGGAAGGCAAATGTGTTTTGCGGGCGCGAATCGATATGGCGGCTCCCAATATCCTCATGCGCGATCCCACGCTGTATCGGATCCGCAAGCAGCGCCATCACCGTACAGAGGACAAGTGGTGCATTTATCCCATGTATGATTTTGCCCATTGCCTGTCCGACTCCATTGAAGGCATCACCCATTCCATTTGCACAATTGAATTTGAAAACAATCGGGAGCTTTATGACTGGATTCTGGATGCCCTGAATGTATATCATCCGCAGCAGATTGAGTTTGCCCGGCTCAATCTCTCCCACACGATATTGAGCAAGCGCAAACTCATCGAACTGGTGGAAGGCGGTTATGTGGACGGCTGGGACGATCCGCGGATGCCGACCATATCCGGATTTCGTCGCCGTGGCTACACGCCCGAGGCGATCCGCAATTTCTGCGATCGCATCGGAGTGGCCAAACGTGAAAGTATTGTCGATCTGGCCCTTCTGGAGCACTGTCTTCGCGAGGATCTCAACAAACGGGCACCACGGTATATGGCCGTCTTAAGACCCCTGAAGGTGGTAATTGAAAATTATCCTGAGGGGGAAACAGAAACCCTGGAGGCGGTCAACAATCCGGAAGATGAGAGCATGGGACGAAGGCGGATTCCTTTTTCGAGGGAGCTTTTTATTGACCGGGCGGATTTTATGGAGGCACCGCCCAAAAAATTTTTCAGGCTGGCCCCCGGCCGGGAGGTAAGACTCCGATATGCTTATTTTATTACCTGCAACGAGGCGATCAAGGATGAAACCGGAGAGGTTGTGGAACTGCGCTGCACCTATGACCCGCAAACCCGCGGAGGGGATGCCCCGGACGGGAGAAAAGTAAAATCAACCCTGCACTGGGTTTCCGCTGATCACGCACTCAACGCGGAAATCCGTTTATACGATCATCTGTTCAGCGTTGAAAACCCGGCTGCTGCCGAAGATTTTAAATCCGTCATCAGTCCCCGGTCCATGGAGATCATTTCGGATGCGAAACTGGAACCCGCTCTTGGGGATCTTCCCCCGGAGCAGCAGTGTCAGTTTGAACGGGTGGGCTATTTCTGTAAAGACAAAAAGTTTGCTGCAGCCGATCATCCTGTGTTCAACCGCATCGTCACATTGAGAGATCAATGGGCAAAAATCCAAAAGGCCCGGGAGAAAGCCGGTAAGTGACTTTATATGCTGATGAAAACGGTTTATATCGCCCCGGCCGATTATAAATAACCGGCAATGGCCGGGGCGGTTCTTTCTGCGCTATTTCATCCTTTCAATGTTGCTTCGCAGCTGCGCGATTTCTATGCCTAAACTTACGCACTGCCGGCCTTGCATGCAGGATTCGGCATCGCCTTCTTCCAGATAGGTTTTCAGGTGATGCTGATCTTTTGTTAGATCCACCACCCATCGGTTCTGATCCTTGTCATAATTGACATCCACATCGATGCCGCATTCACCGACATCCTGATACAGCTCGCGAATTTTGTCACACAATTGCTGTTTTTCCATGGCTCGATCCTCCTTTCCTGAGACAGGGGAAACACAACCCCTTTTCTCGTAAAAAATAAGCGCGACAGCCAAAAAGTCCAAGCCCTTCTGTAAATTCCGCAAATATTTTTGAAATCCGGAGGCTCAGGTTTATATTTATTTCATGTCCATGACGGCCATCCGCACAATCTGTGAACCCTTATGTAAGCCCGGAATTATTGATTAAAAAAAGCCAGGAGGAAAGAATGCTTGATTTTACTTTTACTGACCAGCAACTGGAACTGCAGCAGAAAGCACGTAAATTCGCCCGGGAGCAGGTGCTGCCGGTGGCTGCCTATTATGATGAAACCGATCAGGTGCCGATGGAAGTACTTCGGGCGGCCTACAAAGAAGGCATTTTAAGCGGAGATATTCCTAAACAATACGGAGGAAAAGGCTTTGGCATCATCGATGGCGTGATTGTGACAGAAGAAATCGCAGCTGCCTGTCCGGGAATCGCCACTTCGGTTTTTGACAATTCCCTTGGCATGGAACCCCTGATTCTTTGTAGCAATGAACCCTTAAAGGAGACGTATCTTCCCAGAATCGCCGGCGAATTCAAGTTGATCAGTTTTGCCACATCCGAGCCGGGGATGGGCTCGGATGTCTCCGGTATCCAGTGCAGAGCCACCCCGGACGGAGAAGACTACATATTAAACGGTACCAAGTACTGGGTCACCAACGGCGGCATTGCCGACTATTATTCCATTTTTGCAACCGTTGATCCCAAATCTCAACACAAGGGAATTTGTGCCTTTCTGGTGGAACGCGACTGGGAGGGGGTGAAGGTCGGCAGAACCATTCCCAAGATGGGACAGCGCTGCTCAAATACCGTGGGCGTCCATTTTGACAATGTACGCGTGCCCGGGACAAACGTCCTGGCGGAGCCGGGCCAGGGGTTTTATCTGGCCATGAAAACCTTCTCCCGCACCCGTCCTGCCATCGGGGCTTTTTCCGTGGGGGCGGCACGTTCGGCCATGGAACATGCCATTGAATATGTGAAGCAGCGCCGTGCGTTCGGGACCAAGATCGCCAACTTTCAGTCACTTCAGTTTAAAATCGCTGAAATGTACCAGAAGGTGGAGACATCCCGTCTGTTGACCTTAAAGGCGGCATGGGAAGCGGACAACGGGATGGATCCTACCCTGGATGCCTCCATCGCCAAGCTTTATGCCTCAGAAGCGGCTCTGGAAGTAGCCAATGAAGCCCTTCAGATTTTTGGCGGCTTTGGCTATACCAAGATGTTTCCCGTTGAAAAACTGCTCCGGGACATACGGCTGTTTCGAATTTATGAGGGGACCAGCGAGGTTCAGCGCCTTATTGTGTCCGGGCATGCATTGAACTCATATCAGCCGGTCATGCCCTCCATGGCGGACCTGCCGCTGCATCGGGAAAGGGAGCCGGAAACGGCGAATCAGCCTGAGGATTCAGAGTCAACCGCGTGGCGCTGCAGGATGTGCGGATATGTCCACTACGGAGCCGAGCCCCCCGAGCTTTGTCCTTACTGCTTTTTTCCGAAAACGGCTTTCAAGGATACTTCCGGATAGCTTCAAAGCAGAAGCGCCGGTCCTTAAATCTTCACCAGTTCATAATCCCGGCTGCCCAGGCCGATTTGTTCCGCATAATCGAGCTGGATCGGCCAGTCCACTTTGGGATAGAGGGCCTTGAATTTGTCTTCCCCAGGCCCCATACCGGTCTCCATGCAGGTATGGGGCAGGGCGGCTTCATTATTCACGAGATCGACACAGGCCTGGTCAAGGGCTACCGGATCCGTTCCCGCGGCAACTCCGATATCCTGAACAATGGGAGCATCGTTATATGGCGGGCAGTCACAGGCAGGTGAAATATTATTGATGAAGTTGATGAAAAGGTTTTTGCCGCGCTTGTTCTTCAGGACGCCGGCCGTGTACTCCACCATGTATTCAAGGAATCTTGGAATCGATTGGCTCCATTGAATCTGAATCGCACCGGTTTCGCATACCAGGATGCACTCCCCACAGCCGATGCATCTTTTGGGATCGATCCGGGCTTTTTGCTCTTCAAAATAAATGGCCTGCTGGGCACAATGAAGGGCGCACTCGCCGCAGCCGACACATTTTTTTTGTTTCACCTTGGGCGCTACATCCGAATGCTGCACCATTTTGCCCCGTCTTGAGGCACAGCCCATCCCTACATTCTTGATGGCCCCGCCAAAACCCGTCAGTTCATGGCCTTTAAAATGCGCAACCGATATCAAGGCATCGGCCTCTACCACTTCTGTGGCGATATAAGCCACCTCACAGTGCTTCTGGTTGATCGGGACCGCAACCTCGGATTTGCCCCGAAGTCCGTCAGCTATGAGCACCGGCGCATTAAGCACTGAATAGGCGAATCCGTTCTCAAGGGCGGTTCTCAAATGGTCCACGGAATTTCCCCGGGAACCTGCATACAAAGTGTTCGCATCCGTTAGAAAAGGCTTTGCGCCGGCCGCCTTGACAGCATCAATAATGTGACGGATGTAGATCGGACGAATGAATGCCGTGTTGCCCCATTCCCCGAAATGCAGTTTCAGGGCTACGAGATCCCTTTTTTTTATACAGGCCTGCAAACCCGCTGTGTCCACCAACCGTTTTAGTTTTTTGACAAAGTTTTCTTTGTAGGAAGCGCGAAAATCAATGAAAAATACTTTGCTTGCCATAGTCTCTCCAGCTTAAATGGGTTGGTTTGGAAACGCCGGCGCCCAGTTTTTCGCACCCGGCTTGCAGCTTACCGCTCAGTCCATGGACCGCTCAGATCAAATTTAGCGGCTTTTTCGAAATAATGCAATGCCTGTCAAGGCATTAGCTCAAGGCAATATGTCCCGCTCAACGCAAATGTCCAGCAGCGCAGGGCAGAAGGCATTTTGTGAAACGATCAAAATATCCCGAATAGGGTTGCATTAGCTCTCAGTTTGAGTTAATGCATTAAAAAATAATCATTCCGACAAGGATCTGTAACGGTTTTACCGTATCCGGCGGACAGCCGTTTTTTTCCCTATTGGATCCCCGTATGTTTGATCGCCGATTGGTTACAAATTTTGACTGGGGCCTGCTGGCTATTACCCTGACAATTGTCGGTATCGGGCTGATGCAGCTTTATAGCGCCGTTCATTCCGGCGGGACAAGCCATATTGTTTATTATAAGCAGATGATATGGATCTCCGCCGGATTTTTCATAATGTTGCTTGTTTTTTTGTTTAATTACAAGCGCCTTGATAAATGGGCCCTGTTTATTTACATCGGATGCATTTTGATGCTGGTCGCGGTACACTTGGTTGGCAAGCATGTTGGAGGCTCCACGCGATGGCTTGTCGTCGGGCCTTTGACAGTCCAGCCTTCCGAACCGGTCAAACTGGGCATGATTATTATGCTGGCCAAATATTTTGCAGGCAGTGTCAAGCCCGGCGGTTTGGGGTTTCGTGATTTAACCAACCCGATACTGATTACAGCGATTCCCTTCTTTCTCATCGTTACCCAACCGGATCTGGGAACAGCCGGTACACTTGTTTTAATTGCCGCGTCCATGGCCTTTTTTGCAAAAATTAAAAAAACTACCCTGATCAGCCTTCTTTTGATCGTTGTCGTTATTCTCCCCATGGGCTGGAATATGCTTGAGCCTTACCAGCAGGAGCGCATCCTGACCCTGATATTTCCCAATAATGATCCTCTGGGGGCCGGATACCACATCCGCCAGTCAAAAATCGCGGTGGGGTCCGGGATGCTAATGGGCAAGGGGTATCTCAACGGCACCCAGAAAATGCTTTCATTTCTGCCTGAGCAGCACACGGATTTCATTTTTTCTGTGTTAGCCGAGGAGTGGGGCTTCTTGGGGACCTCCGGCGTGCTGCTGCTGTTTTTGGTTCTAATCGGTTTTGGTTTGAATATCGCCTATGGCTGCAGGGACAGGTTTGGAATTTTTCTTGCGGTCGGCATTACGGCGATGTTTTTTTGGCAGATTTTTATCAACATCGGCATGGTGCTCGGAATTATGCCTGTCGTGGGCATGCCGCTTCCCCTTATGAGCTACGGGGGGTCCTCGCTTGGAACGGCGCTTGTGGGCATCGGTCTCCTGATGAATATCAGTATGCGCCGGTTTATAAAGGACTAAGTAACCGCTTTTTGCCGTTTTTCAGCAATCGGGAAATGATCAGGGCCCTTTGATAAATGTTGAAGAAATGGAAGCTGATGGCGAAAATTTTTCAAAAAAGCTTTGACAAATATGACAAATTAGTGATAGTTCTATTTGCTTAAATTTAAAGAAAGATAGATTGTGCCCGAACGAAAACCAGGATTTTTTGTTAAGATCAAGGAAGGCGAGAATTTTAAC
>JAGYOT010000120.1 GCA_018399455.1 Desulfobacterales bacterium | reverse complement strand
ACTTCGGGTACCACGGGAAATCAGAAAGGGGTTATGCTGACCCATAAAAATTTGGCTGTCCATGGTACGCTGGTTAAACATTATTATGAATATTCGGAAGATGATGTGCATTTGGTTGTTCTGCCTCTTTTTCACGTGACCGGTCTGGATATTGCCATGAATCCCGCTCTGGCAAAGGGCAGCACCCTGATTCTGTTCGCCCGGTTTGATCTCATGGCCATGCTTAATGCCATATCAGAATATAAAGTGACTCACATGGTGACCATCGCCCCCATCAATGTGGCGATAATGAGCGTTTCCAATATATCGGAATTTGATTTCAGCGGAATCCGGCTGCTTCTTTCAGGCGGAGCCCCGGTACCTTTGGAGTTGCACAAAAAATGGCAAAACATGACCGGAATCCCGATAATCGAAGGCTATGGCCTCAGCGAATCGAGCGGAGGCATCATAGGCAACAACCGGCAGCACTATAAGCCCGGCACGGTTGGCGGACCCGTTTATTATCACACCATTGCGCTTTGGAACAATGAGGAAAAAAGAGCATGCGGGAGCGATGAGGAAGGAGAGCTCTGCATTCAAGGTCCCTGTGTCATGAAAGGGTATTGGAGGGCCGAAGAAGAGACCCGCTCCAGGCTCTCAGAAGATGGCTGGCTGAGAACCGGCGATGTTGCAAAAATGGATCAGGATGGATGGATACAGATCGTCGGCAGAATCAAGGAAATGATCAAGGTATCCGGCTATACCGTATCGTTGGCCGAGATTGACGCTTTTTTACTCGAACATCCGGCAGTGGCTGAGGCCTGTACGATCGGGGTCCCCCATCCCTACCGGGGGGAGGAAGCCAAGGCCTTTATTGTCTTGAACAATGAGTTCAAAAACCAGGTGACAGAGGATGAACTGGTGGCCTTTTGTAAGGAGAAAATGGCTGCCTATAAGTATCCGCGGACGGTTCAGTTTGTTGATGCCCTGCCAAAGAGCGGGGCGGGTAAGGTATTGCGGCGGGTTTTAGCGGAAAACGAAAAACGCGGGAGCAAGGCATCCTAAAAGCTGTCCACATAAAGGAAGGGGTTCACTTTTCGACCTTGATGGAAGGTCAAAAAAAACTCATATCAATAGAGAAATGCCTGACCCTTGATTTGGATCCCGGAAAGGGGATGAGATGGAAAAGATTTGGCTGAACGCTTATGCCGGGGGGGTCCCGTCCAGTTTGAACTATAGTCGGTTGACCCTGCCCGAAGTCCTGACCAGAACGGCTGAAAAGTTCCCCAGTCGTCCGGCTTTGTCCTTTCTGGGGGTGAAAATAAGCTTTGGGCAACTTGAAGAGCAGGTTAACCGATTGGCCAATGCGTTTATTCATATGGGTGTTCAACCCGGTGACAAGGTAGCCCTGCTCCTGCCGAACATTCCCCAGATCAGTATTGCGGTATATGCGATCTGGCGGATCGGTGCCGTTGTTGTAATGAATAATCCGTTGTACACAGACCCGGAGCTGGAACATCAACTCAAGGATTCCGAAGCCAGGTTTTTGGTCTGTCTGGATCTTCTCGTTCCCCGAATGATTGCCCTCAGGCAAAAGACCAGGATTCAAAAGATTATCGTTGCCCATATACGGGATTATATGGGATTCCCCAAAAAGCAGCTCTTTCCCTATCTGGCCAAAGGCAAGCACAGGAGAGTTCTCCCCGGAAAAGACACCGTCGAATGGATCGATCTGCTTCGATCGGCTCCTGATGCCCGCCCCACTATTACCGTCGGGATGGAGGAGACGGCCGCTCTCCAGTATACGGGAGGGACGACGGGCGTGAGCAAAGGCGTTATTCTGACCCACAGCAATCTCGCTGTCAACTGCCAGCAGGGTCTGGCCTGGATCCCGGATTTGGAGCCGGGAGAATCGGTTGTCCTGGGCACGCTGCCCATATTTCACGCGTTTGGCCTGTTTGCCATGAACATGTGCATTTTTGCGGGTTTTGCCAATGTGCTCATCCCCAGGCCGGAGGCAAGGGTTATATTGCAGGCTATCCATAAGGAAAGGGTTACGCTTTTTCCGGGGGTGCCGACTATGTTTATCGGGATGCTCAATGATCCGAAGCTGCCCAAATATGACCTTTCATCTCTTAAAATTTGTGTTTCAGGCGCAGCGCCTTGTCCTGTCGAAGTTATTAAAAGGTTCGAGGCGGTCAGCGAGGCTCAGATTGTTGAAGGCTATGGAATTTCCGAGGCCAGCCCGGCGGCGTGTATCAACCCGGTCGGCGGCGTCAATAAGCCAGGTTCGATCGGCCTGCCTTTGCCTGACACGGAGATTAAAATTGTGGATATGACGAATCCGGACAGGGAGTGCGGTGTGGACGAGGCTGGAGAACTCTGTTTCAAGGGACCGCAGGTGAGCTCGCGGGGCTATCATCGGATGCCGGAAGAAACCGCCGGGACCTTTTCAGATGGATGGCTCTATACCGGAGATGTCGCCAAAATTGATACGGATGGGTATGTCTGGATCGTGGACCGGAAGAAAGACATGATTATTGCCGGGGGATACAACGTCTATCCAAGAGACATCGATGAGGTCCTTTTTCAGCATCCCAAAATTATGGAGGCATGCGTTAAGGGCGTCAGCCATCCATACCGCGGCGAGACTGTAAAGGCTTATGTGGTCACTCGCGACGGGGAGCAAATGAGTGAAGCTGAGGTCATTGAATGGTGCAAACAGAAACTCGCCGCCTACAAAGTCCCCAAGATTGTCGAATTCAGGGACGAGCTTCCCAAAAGCGCAGTGGGTAAAATACTGCGAAAGGCGCTTGATTAGGAAAGGGCGTCATGCTTTGCAAAGGATACAGGCAGGACGTTATGTTAACTTCTTTAGGAGGTCCGGAAAATGAAGCAGGATTTCAGAACCGTAAATGTGCAGGTCAAGGAAGAGACGGCCTTACTAACGCTAAACAATCCACCGGTAAACCAGCTTTCGTCTCAGCTTCGGCAGGATATGCAGGATGCGGTTGAAGCGGCGCTAGGCTCTGCTGCCGTCAAGGCTGTTGTTTTGACAGGGACCGAAAAGAATTTTATCGCCGGGGCGGATATCAAAGAAATGCTGCAGGCGACGGATCAGGCAGCCTTGTTCGAAGGGGTCATGGCATATGATCAGTTTTACAACTCGCTTGAAAATGCTGAAAAGCCAGTGGTTGTAGCAATTAATGGCCCCGCTCTCGGAGGCGGCCTTGAACTGGCCATGGCCTGTCACGGCCGTGTGGCAGCCGCCGGGATCAAGGTCGGCCAGCCGGAAGTGCAGGTGGGGTTGATTCCCGGGGCCGGGGGCACCCAGCGCCTTCCCAGGCTTGTCGGACTGCCCGGGGCCCTGGAGATGATCACCACCGGACAGCCGATTGCTGCAGAACAGGCGCAGGCCATTGGGCTAATTGATGAAGTGGTCGAAAGAGAGGCGCTGGTGGACAGGGCACTTAAAATGGCCAGGGAATTGGCCGCTAATCCGGAGATGCTTTCCGTGAGAAGGACCGGCCGGAGAACGGACAAGCTCCCCTCTGCTGAGGAAAAAGCGCAGCTTATCCAAAGCGCAAGGGAAGCGGCCGGGAAAAAGGCCAAAGGATTCAATGCTCCCATGCAGGCCATTGACGCTATGGATAAGGGCCTGAGCGGGGATTTGGAGGCGGATTTAAGGGTCGAGGCCGATCTTTTCGCCCAATGCGCGGTTTCGCAGGAGGCCAAAAATATGATCGGGATTTTTTTAAACTCCCGCAGCGCCGGCCGGGTGCCCAGACTCAAAGGGGTTGCGCCGAAACCGGTCAAGACCGTGGCGATGCTGGGTTTGGGGGTTATGGGGTCGGGTATAGCCAATTTGCTGCTTCGAAACGGGTATCAGGGGATTTTTTGGGAGGTCGATCAGGAGGCTTTGGATCGCGGGGAAAAGTCGGTACGAAAAACTTTTGCGTATCCTATAAGGAAGGGAACAATGTCGGAGCAGGATCTGGATGATCTTCTCAAAGCGCGGGCCGTCTTTACCACAAAACTTGAGGATGTCGGTGCCGCCGACCTTGTCATCGAGGCTGTGCTCGAGGATATGGCGGTAAAAAAGGAGCTTTGGACCAAGGTGGACGGCATATGCGCGCCATCAGCGGTGTTTGCGACAAATACGTCAGCCCTGCCCATTTCGGAACTGGCCCGGGCATTAAACGAGCCGGGGCGGATGATCGGCTTGCACTTTTTTAACCCCGCTGAACGGATGCAGCTTGTGGAGGTCATCAGTAGCAGGGTGAGTTCTGACACGGATTTATCCACGGGTGTGGATTTTTCAAAAAAAATCAAAAAAATACCCGTTGTCGTCAATGATGGGCCGGGCTTTTATGTCTCCCGGCAGTTGAATGCCCTGATGGGGGAAAGCAGTTTTATGCTCGAAGAGGGCTATCCTCTTGAAGCTGTTGACCGGGTGCTGACAGACTTTGGGATGCCCATGGGGCCGTTGACCCTAAACGATTTAACCGGCATCGATATCGGTTATCACGTGGCGAAAAATTTCGAGCGCTCTTTTGGGGACCGCTGGAAAATCTCTGAACTGAACCACCGGATTTTTAAGAGCGGCTGCTTCGGCCGTAAAACCGGGTCCGGTTTTTATGATTATACCGATAAAAAGCCCTTGCCCAATCCGAGGGTGGTTGAACTCATTCATGATTGCTTAAAAGAAACCGGCAACCGTCCGAAGCAGCCATCAGATATTGATTCGCAGGAGCTCCTGGATCGAATGATGGCAAGGGCCATTAATGAGGCGGCCTTCATGATCGAGGAGGGAATCTGCGACCGACCGTGGGACATGGACCTGGCAATGGTTTATGGCTGCGGTTTCCCTCCGCATAAAGGGGGAATTCTGCGCTATGCGGACAGCTGGGGATTGGAGAATATTTTGAATGCGCTGAACAAATTCTACAAGGTTTATGGCGAAAGGTACCAGCCATCGGAATTGATCAGGCAAATGGCGAAAAACGGACAGAGTTTTTATAAAATGAGCGATGGCCGGGAATAACCGGGATGGTTTGTTGTTGAAAAAAAGAGATCCCGAATCGTTTGACAAATAAGGAGTATTTTATGAGCAAGTTAAAAGGTAATGTCGCAATCGTTGGTATAGGCGAGGTACCCACCGGCCGGCATAAAGATACACCGGCAATATATCATGCCATTGAGTCGGGCAGACAGGCAATCAATGATTCCGGGCTGTCAAAGGATGAAATCGATTATGTGATGCCGACAGCCGCTTTATATAGCCCGGCGTTCAATACAGAACTGGTGACAGCCAGGGTGGTGGAGGAACTCGGACTGTGGAACGCGAAAAAAAACTGCCAGATTTTCGCCGGGGGCTCAAGCAGCAGCTGCGGCCTGCAAATGGCGGCAAGCATGATTTATGCGGGTGCGGCTGAGAATATCCTTTTTGTTCATGCCGATCGTCTGGGAACCGGGGTTGACCTGCAGGCCGGTATCGATCTGTTTGCCACAGCCGGAACCTCGCCCGAATGGGAGGTCCCTTTTGGGCAGCATTATTCTGTGGTCGCAGCATTGAGTACCACCCGATACCAATACGAAACCGGCACGACGGATGAAGAGCTGGCCGCTGTGTGCGTGTCCAACCGCAAGTGGGCCGAGTTAAATCCGAACGCCTACTTCAGGAAGCCCTTGACCGTTGAAGAAGTAATGGCCTCCAAGATGCTTTCCACCCCCTTGCGCGCCAAACAATCCAACATGCTGTTTGACGGTGGATCAGCCTTTGTGGTGACTTCTGCCGAACGTGCCAGGAAGTTGACCGACAGGCCGGTTTATGTGTTAGGCGAAGGGGGGCTTGTCACGCACTTTGTTTATTCCCAGGAGCCGGATGTAACCCGGTTCGGCTGGGCCAGGGCGGCTAAGGAAGCCTTTGAGGAGGCCGGTATAGGACCGGAAGATATTGATGTGGCCGAGATTTATGATTCTTATCCCATATTTCAAATCCTGGGCTTTGAGGAACTGGGCTTTTGCGGCCGCGGAGAAGCCGGGAAAATTTTTGCCAGGGGGGAAACTTGGCCCGGAGGCCGCATTCCCTGTACGACCGATGGCGGCATGCTTTCCAAGGGCCATATCGGGGCTGGCGGAGGGGTATCCCTGCTTGTTGAGGCAATCCGGCAGCTAATGGGCAAGGCCGGCGATCGACAGGTGCCCGGGGCCAGATTTGCAGTTGAAACGGCGACCGGGGGAACCTATATGGATGCCCAGGTCACGGTCCTGGGAAATGAGATTCCTTAGATTTATTGT
>JAGYOT010000012.1 GCA_018399455.1 Desulfobacterales bacterium | reverse complement strand
AGAAAAGAAGCTGGCTTCACCGGATTATAACGAGCAGGTGAAGCGAGAAGAAAACCGGGCTGCGAATGAACGCGGGGAAAAACTGCCGCATCCGAAGGCGGGGTTGCCTGCACAGGAGCAGGCGGCGCCGGCTGAAACTGAAACGCCCAAAATTGAGGCCGGTGATTACGTCCAGGCTGTAAGAGATACGGATGTTTATGGGAAAGACCCCTTAAAGGTTACATGGTCCAATGGCGAAAAGGTCAAATTAGAGGGCAAAGGGAACCTGTCCTTTAATGTGACTGATTTTAAAAAGGTCGAGGCGCCGGCATCCGAGGAAGAGGCGGCCCCCGAAAAATCCGCTTACGGCGAAAACAACAAGGTCTTTACCAAAGACGCCGCCGACAAAGCCCGAGAGCTTCTCCGCAAAAAACTCGGTCAGGTCAGTACGGGCCTGGACCCGGAAATGGTGCAGGCAGGCATCCAGCTTGCCGGCTACCACATTGAGGCCGGCGCCCGGTCTTTTGGGGCCTATTCCAAAGCCATGATCAGTGACCTGGGGGATGCGGTAAAGCCCTATTTGCGGAGCTGGTACGAGGCCGTGCGCCATTACCCTGGGTTTAATTCCGAGGGCATGACGGCCCCGGAGAATATAACCGAGGAACAGCTTGACAAAACTCAAGATGCTGGTACTTTAGAAGTAGAGGGAGAGGTAAAAGGCGATGAGAGAGCCGACACTTCAGGAACTCAATCAGAAGAAGCCGGAGGACATCAAGCTCAATCCGGTGGAAACGAAATGGTGGAACGTCCGGCTGAACTGGATGCTGACGTACGAGCCGAAGCGGACAGCGGAACTGTTCAAAAGCAATCGGAAGAAGCTGTTCCAGAACATGAAACGGGCGGTCCAGAGGGCGGTCCTGTATCGGGCGAAGCTGCAGCACAACCCGGATCTGGCACAAGACCAGATCGTGGAGATGGTGACAAGCGCAATCGGCCCGACCGACGGGGAGCAACAGGAACCGCTACCGGAGAAAGTGGAGCTCAGGATACGGAGGTGGGCGGAGAACCCGCCGGAGAACCGTTAAGCCCGGAAGAACAAAATCATGTCATTGAGCCGGATGATGTGATTGTCCCCAAAGGCGCGGAAGGAAAAATTCGCGCCAACATTGACGCCATCCAGCTTTTAAAGAAGCTCCAATCCGAAAATCGCAACCCAACCCCCGAAGAAAAAGAAATCCTTGCCAAATATGTTGGATGGGGCGCCTTTTCCCAAAAGGTGTTTCTGGATGAGTTTGACCGCTATGTTCGCAATTTCAAGGACAAATACACGCCTGAGCAGTTTTTCCGCGAAGATGATCTAAAAAAATACCAGACCTGGGAAAAGAAGTACGGGAAAAGACTTCATCCGGCTCTTGACGGCCTGATGACAGACGAGGAATGGAAAAGCGCCAAGGCGTCTACCATCAACGCCCATTATACCTCCCGCACGGTAATCGATTCTATGTGGGATCTGGCCGAACGATTGGGCTTTAAGGGCGGCACCGTCCTTGAGCCCGGCGCTGGTGTAGGCCATTTCTTTGGTCTGATGCCGCAGAACATAGCCGATAAGTCGGCCCTTTACGCAATTGAAAAAGATTCCCTGTCCGGGGAAATTCTGAGAAAACTCTACCCCCAGGCCAATGTGCAGGTGACACCCTTTGAAAAAGCCAAGGGGATTCTGGACAACACCATTGACCTAACCATAACCAATGTGCCTTTTGCCGACATTTCCATAAGCGACAAACGGCATCCGGAATATTCCGGCTGGAAACTGCACAATTATTTTCTTGCCCGGTCCCTTTCCGCAACAAAGCCGGGCGGTCTTATGGCCGCAATCACCTCTTCATGGACGATGGACGCCAAGACAAACGGCAAGGTCCGCGAATACTTGAGCGATAAGGCGGACTTTATCGGCGGCATCCGACTCCCCCAAACAGCTTTTAAGGAAAATGCCGGCACCGAAGTTGTGACCGACATTTTGGTGTTCCGTAAAAAAGACAGCAATCAGGCCAGCGTTGGCAAGGATATTCGCCTGACCAAACCGCTTGACACCCCGGAAATGAACAAGCTGGAACAGGATTATTTAAATGCGGTTAAAAAGGTAGAAGAGCTTCAGGAACAAAAGAAGCAGGCCCAAAAAGCAGGCAAAAAGAAAACGGTTTTAGAGGCCATGGATGCCGACATTGCCGTTGCCAAAAGAGAATTGAACGAGGCTTTCAAAGAATACCAGGGCGCTTATCAGGTCAACGCCTATTACCATGAAAACCCTGAAATGGTCCTTGGTAAACATGCCTTTACCGGCTCTATGTATGGTCCCAATCAGTACACCGTGGAAGAAACCGGCAATATTGAAAAACAGCTAAAGGATGCAGTCGAGCAATTCCCTGAGAATATTGCCGGCGAGGGGACAGACATATCTCACCTGGAACCCGTCAAGATTGCCGAATTGGGGGCCAAAGAAGGAACTCTGACAAAAGAGGACGGCAAGATTTATCTGGTGGACAACGGCCGGCTGGTAGAGCCCTTCTATATTGATTCCAAGGGTGAGAAAAAGCAGGTCGGAGGCAAAAAGAAAAAGGAACAGTTAGAGGCATACTTTGAAATTCGTGAGACCACGAATGATCTTTTCCGGCTGATGAACAGCGAAGAGACAACGGACGAGCAGATTGCGGAAGCTCAGAAAAATCTCAATGACCAATATGATGCCTATGTCAAAAAGCATAAGGCTTTCGGCCATTCCAACAGCTCCTTTCTTCGCAAAATGGACAATGATTTCCCCCTTGTTGACGCGCTTGAAGTGGAAAGAGAAAAAGTGCTTGACGACAAGAACGGAGAGAGCGAGCGGGGTGTGGTCTATGAAAAAGCACCTGTTTTTCATACCCGGACCATTTATCCGTTTACCGAGCCCGAAGCTGCGGATAGCATTGAAGATGCAGTCAACCTTTCCCTTGTGTACCGCGGCGAAATTCAGCCGCATTATGTGGCTTCCCTTGTCGGAAAGGAAAACATCGAGGAAGTCAAAAAGCAGATCGTGGAACAGGGCCTTGGCTTTATCAATCCAAACTCCGGGATGATAGAGCAAAGGGACTTGTATTTGTCCGGCAATGTAAAGAAAAAACTGACGGTGGCAAAAGCGGCCGCCGAAGAGAACCCGAATTATCAGAAAAACGTGGAAGCCCTGGAAGCGGTTGTTCCCGAGGATTTGGATATTGAATTTATCAGCTTCCGGCTTGGGTCCACTTGGGTTCCGCCCAAAGTGGTTGAAGATTTCTTTTCCGAAGTTTTTGAAATGCCGGCACAAGTCACTTATTTAGATGTTTCATCCCGGTGGACGGTTGATCTTGCCCCCAATGTCGACCCCATGCAGTATACCAAAAATAAGGATACTTTTGGCACTCAATATTTCTTAGGGCATGAGCTGGTCAATAAGGCATTGAACATGAAAATGCCCAAGGCGACCTACACCGTAAGAGACCCTGCTACCGGGAGAGAGCGCAAGGTAGAGGACAAAGACGCCTCCAAAGAGGCGCAATTAAAGATGAAAGAGATTGATAATGAGTTTGTCACTTGGGCCAAAACCCATGAAAAATGGGGTTCTGAGCTTGCCAAGGTGTATAATGAAGAAAAGAATGGTCATGTTTTAAGGACTCATTCAGAACCCAATATTGAATATTTCCCCAATGCCTCCCACGCCATTAAACTGCGGCCGCACCAGAAAATAGCCGTATCCCGGGCGCTTCAGGAATCCGCCTTGTTGGGCTATGGAGTTGGCACCGGCAAGACCTTTATTTTTATTACGGCCGCCATGGAAATGAAGCGGATCGGCACGGCGAAAAAGCCCCTGATCGTCGCTCATAATCAAACCATTGATCAATACGCCAAGTCTTTTAAAACCCTGTATCCATCGGCCAAAGTGCTGGTCCCCAATTATAGCCAGCGTTCGTCAAAGATGCGAAAGAAAACACTGGTCTCCATGGCAACCGGGGATTGGGACGCCATTATATTGCCTCAATCCTTTTTTGACGGCATTGCCAATGACCCGGCCAGAGAACGGGCTTTTGTCGAGGAACAAATTGACATGATCGACGAGGGCATAGCCGAGGCTGTGGAAGAAGAGGGGCGGGATTCTTATACGGTTAAAGACCTGGAGAGGCTAAAGGAAAACCGCCGGCAAAAACTCGACAAGCTTTTGGACCGCCGTAGAGACGAGGCCGTTTTGTTTGAAGATATGGGAATCGACGCCCTTTTGGTGGATGAGGCCCACGCATACAAGCGGTCTGAATTCTTTACCAAGATGGACAAGGTGAAGGGGATTGACAGCGGGGCCTCCCAACGCAGTACCAGCTTGATATTGAAAAGCGAGCACGTCCGGGCAAAGACCGGGGGTAAGAATGTTATCACGGCGACCGGCACCCCGATTTCAAACACCATGGCCGAGCTCTGGACCATGCTCCGTTATGTCCGGCCGGAATTGCTGGAAGAGTTCGGGGTTGAGCGGTTTGACGATTTCGCCAGCACCTTTGGGGAAATCACGACAGGTATTGAAGAGACCGCTTCCGGCTTTAAAGAGGTCCAGCGATTCGGCAAGTATGTAAACGGCCCGGAGCTTTTAACCATGTTCTTTTCCGGGGCTGACATCCGGCTGACCGAGGACGCCAACCTGGATCTGCCTGACATTAAAGATGGGAAGCCGGCAATTGTCGTCTGTGAAAAGAGCGAGGAACAAACCCGATTTATTCAGCATATTCTTGATCAATGGAAGGCATGGGAGGATCTGCCCGGCAAGGAAAAACGAAATCAACGGCATGTCCCGCTTCTCCTTTATGGTCAGGCAAAAAAGGCGGCCATTGATCTGCGATTGGTGGACCCGGCTCAATTTGAAAATGATCCCAATAGCAAGATCAGCAAGGCGGTGGACAATATCTATGATATATGGAAGCGCACCGAGCAAGACAGGAGCGCCCAAATTGTGTTCCTGGATATTTTTCAGGACAATGCCAAGCATCCCACATTTAACGCCCACAAGGACATCCGGGAAAAGCTCGTTGAAAAGGGTATCCCGAGAAACGAGGTTGTCCTTTTTGCTGAGGCCGGCAACAGCGAGACCAAGCAGGAACGGATGAAGGAGCAAATCAGAAACGGGGATGCTCGGGTAATTATCGGCACTACGCAAAAGCTCGGGGTGGGCGTGGACATTGCCGCCAAGATGAAAGCCTCCCATCATCTGAACCCTCCTGACCGGCCCATGGATATTGAACAGCGCGACGGCCGGATTGTCCGGCAGGGCAATGAGAACGAAGAGGTTGAGATTTACCATTACGCCACAAAAGAAACTCTGGACTCTGTATTGTTTAACCGCCTGATGAAAAAACAGCGGTTTGCCGATCAGGTCTTGAAAGGCGAGATCGACGGCCGGACCTTTGATGATCCTTTCTCCGAAGAGCAGGCCAGTTTTGCCGAGTTTGCTGCAGCAACCTCCGGGGAGGCCGGGCAGCTTCTTTTTGAGAAAAATGAATTGATGGCAAAAGAGCATGAATTAAGTGTGGCGCAGCAGGCCCATATCCGCAATGTCTCCAAGGCCCGGCGGGAAAAAGATCTGATCCCCAAACGAATAGATAGCGTAAAATCAAAACTTGAATGGGCGCAAAAACTCAAAACCCACCTTGACACAAATTTTGCCGACCTGAAGGTCGACCAAATTGAGTTCCAGGGGGAAAACCTTGACCGCAAGGAATTTGCCGAAAAGATACAGGCTGAGATTGATGCCTTCCAAAAATATTTGGAAGATGAAATCCATGGCCTCACCATGAAGCAGTACGGCAAATTGTTGGAAGAAAACGACGCCAAGCATGATTTGCTCAAAACCTTTAAAGCCAAGGCCGGCGGCTTGGATTTTACTATTACCGTGCAGGCTGACACCAATTTTGACAAATTTACCCTGGCGAGAAAGCCCAAGGAGAAAATCGCGTTCGGACATAATGGGCCTCTTGGCATGGAGGGATACGTCCGGGGCGATTTTGAAGAACAATCTTTTGGTTTTGGCCGTGTGGACCCTGAAAAAGTAAAGCAAAACCTGACCAAAGCGTTTAATGGCATTTTAAAAACCGGGGCGTCCCACCAGGAGAAGTTTGAAAAGGAGTTGTCAAAACTTGAGAAAGACGTAGAGGAATACCAAAGGATTGCCAAAGAACCATTCAAGCAGGCGGATGAATTAAAGGAGGTTCGGCGTCGTCTTGGCGAAATTGACTCTGAGTTGCTTGCCCTGAGCAATACCAATGCCGGCAACCAGGAAGCAGGGGCTCAGGCGGGGCTGACAGCCGCAGAAATTAACAAAGGGCCGGAGGTCGGCGTGGCAGGCGGAAGCCAACGGCAGTTTGACAGGATAGACCTGCCGGGCGAAAACAATGTGGCCTATAAGCGCCGTTCTCCCTTTTATTCCGAACTCACCCGCACCGTCGAACAGATGGATTTTAAAGCCATGCCCGCTAAAGACCTGCTTGCCCGGATCAAGAAAACGCAGGGTATTAAACAGGATGAAATTGATTGGACCGGGCTTGAGGCTTGGCTGAACGAGCAGGAAGGCAAGGTCTCCAAGAATGATGTGCTGGAGTATCTTGCGGCGAATCAGCTTGAGGTAAGGGAGGTTGAGAAGGGAGGCAGTATAGAGATCCCCGAAGCTGCAAAAGCGGAAGGCATGGTGGACGCTTATGTGGATGAGGATGGTCTGCATACTTATGTCTTTCAGCGACAAGATGGGACCACATATACCCTTGATAAAAGTGAACTTTTTGACTATTCACAGGACGGCCTAATAAGTCATAAGGCTTACAAAGCCGCCTCTGATATTCCTCTTAACAGGATTCAGCCCAAGTTTGGGCAACACCAGCTCCCTGGGGGCAAGAATTACCGGGAAATGCTGGTGACAATGCCAGTCCAAGGTAAAATTGCTTATGAGGCGATAGATACAGAAACAGGCGATGTTTATATAGATTCAACAAGCAAAAAAGAGATACAGGCTTGGCTTGACGATTATTTTAATGGGGATGTGCCAGACACCGTTAAAATAAGGGCAACAAGCAAAGAAGAACATTCTGGAACAGATGCCGGAGACTATTATACTTCCTCTCATTGGGATGAACCAAACGTCCTCGCTCATGTCCGCTTCAATGAGCGCACCGGGCCGAACGGTGAAAGGGTACTGTTTTTGGAGGAAGTGCAGAGTGACTGGCACCAGGAAGGCAGGAAGAAGGGGTATACTTTTAATCTGCCTGATAGTGCTATCCAGGTAGAGGACAGGGGAAACCGGGTCTCTGGGGCGCAACGGTTTATCGCCACAGCAGAGGGCGTTGAACAAGAGGGCATTGGCTTTACACGGCAAGCTGCCCAAGAAATGCTGCGGGCCAGAGTAAATGACAGGGCCGTCCCCGACGCCCCCTTCAAGACCACCTGGCCGCAACTCGTTATGAAACGCATGGTGCGCTATGCCGCAGAAAACGGCTTTGATACGCTGGCATGGACTCCGGGGGAAGTGCAAAACGACCGCTACCAAGAAACCTTGCGGCAAAATGTTGATGAAATTTGGTGGCAACCATCCACCGCAAAAAAAGACGCTCCCAAAGAGTTCAGCGCCGAAAAGGATGGCAAAACTGTTGCATACGGAGCGATTGCGGATAAAGGAATCATCACTGGCGCAAATATTGGTGAGCTGAATGGCAAGACAGTTGAAAGTGTGTTCGGAAAAGAAATTGCCAACCAGATGATGCAGCAAGACGAAGGCGAATTGTCCGGGAGTGGCTTATCTGTCGGCGGTCATGGCATGATTGCCTTTTACGACAAAATGCTGCCCTCCACGGTCAACAAGTTTTTCAATAAAGGCAAGTGGGGCAAGGCGAAGGTTGGCACGAGCAGAATAGGATTAACTGAGGGAGCGGAAGAATGGATATTAAGGGCCGCGACAGGGGTTGCTCTTGAGGGGCATTCGACAAAAAAGGCCGCTGAACAAGCGTTAGAAAGAATTCGTAAAGAGGAACCGGATCGTGCTGAAAATATTACCGTAGAGAAAAAAGGTCAACGTGAATTTACCACCGTTCACGCCCTGCCTATTACCGACAAAATGCGCGAGAAGGCCATGGCCGAAGGGATGCCCATGTTTCAAAAGCGGGGCAGGCCCACCGGCACCCCTGTCTCCGACATCCGGGCAAACCTTGAACCTGTAATTAAGAACTTCCGCAATGCGCCCCCGGTCGAGTTTGTCCAATCCGAGGCCGAGCTTCCGAGCGTGATCCAACGCGACATTGCCGCCAAGCAGGCGCATGGCGAAGTCGTGGCCGTCTGGCATCAGGGCAGGATTCATTTCGTGGCCGACAATCTTACCAGCACCACGGACGCGCAGAGCGCCATGCTCCATGAGGTATTCGGCCATTATGGTGTTGAAGCGGTCATTCCCCGGGAGAAGGCCGGCAACCTTTTCTTGAACGTCTATCATTCTCAGCACAAAGAGGCCGAACGGATTGCCAGGGCCTACGGCCTGGACCTGCGGACCCGGCAGGGCCGCATTACGGCAGGGCGGGAAATCATTGCGCACATGGCCGAGAACGGCATCCAGGACCGGACCCTGGATAAATTAATCCGGATGATCCGGCAGGGGTTAAGGAAGATCGGCATTGATTTGAACTTGAGCAATGCCGAGCTTCGCCAGTTGATTGCCCGGGGCGCTCGGTATGTGCAGGGGGCGGATCGGTCTATCTTGGCCCGGACGGGAAGCCCGGCCGCCGGTCAAGTCAATCAGTTCGCTCAACCCACGTCTTTTAGTCTGCGGCAAGCCGTTAAGAAGATCACGGATAACCCGAATTTCAGGAAGTGGTTTAAGGGTAGCAAGGTGGCTGATGAGAAGGGGGAACCGCTGGTGGTTTATCATGGCAGCCCCACGCCTGGATTCGCTGAATTTGACAAGAGCAAAATCAACCCGCAAGATCCTGACGCTCCTGTCATGGGATTTTGGTTTGCCGGGAACCAGGAAGATGCAGACATGCACGGGCGTCATCCTTGGGGCCGGCCCGATGCGCCTGGGAGTGAAACCCGGGCTTTTTATCTTTCCATTCAAAACCCGGCATCCAGAAAAGACGTTGCGGAGGCCACAAAACAGTTAGCAAGGGAAGGCAAAGAATATACGCCCGAGGCGATTACGGACAGGTTAAAAGAAAAGGGCTTTGACGGGTACATTCACGAGAAACCGGTCCGGCTGTCCGCTGAACAAAAAAGGACGCTCAAGCAGACCGGCAAAGTCAAAATAGATCAGCACCGTTCACTTGAAACCAACGAGACAGATCCGGCTTATGTGGATTTATACGATGATCGCGTTGGGGGCCATGTAACAGACTTTGATGGAGTTGAAGGCTTTGAAGCAGATCATTCGGGCAGCTATGTGGCCTTTGAGCCTACACAGATCAAATCCATCTTCAATACCGGCGCGTTTGATGGGGCGAACCCGGATATTATGCACAGCCGCAGGGTCTCCGAGGCCGAATACAAAGACCCCGCCCGGCTTGTTGATCAGCGATTGACCGATAAATACAGCAATATCCTTGAATTCCCGGAGGCCGCACCGGCCAAGGGGGCCCTGGGCGACGTGCTGCAAAAGATAGACGACGGCACCGCAACGGCTAAAGACATCAGGCAGGCATTGAATAAGCAGAAAAAAGCTGATATGGCTGAGTCAGTTGTTAAAATCCGCTCAGTTATAGCCGACCAAATAGGAGAGGCCATTGAAACCTATAAATACGAATCCGCAAAAGAGGGGCAGGCGATTGAAAGATATATTGATCGGCTGCTTAAAGCGACAAACGGGTTCGTATCCAACCGTGAACTGTCAAATTACCTGTCCAAGACCGAAACTGGAGAAGCCCAAAAAGAACGGCGAGTACCCGAAGGTACAGGAATAGCCGGGCAGCAGCAAGACCTCCCTCTTTACAAACTCCACGTTTTCCACGGCTCCCCGCATGAAATAGACCGATTCAGCACGGAGAAGATCGGCACCGGTGAGGGTAATCAAGCCTTTGGGTGGGGCCTCTACTTTACCGACCTGAAAGAGATTGCCAAGCATTACGCGGAGACCGGCGCGGAATATAGCCCGGCCACCATGCAGATGTTACGCGAGGCTGATTATGACGCGGCCAAAGCCAAGATGATGATCGAGGAAAACATCGAGATCATGGAAAAGCACGGCCGAGAAAGTCAGGCCGAGGGCTGGCGCGAAATGCTGGAAGAGTTGAATGCGCATAAACGAAATCTGTATGGCGTGACCTTGTTTAAAGGCAAGGATCAGGTGAATTGGATGGATTGGGATAAGCCCTTATCTGAACAATCGGCGCAGGTTCAAGAGATTCTCCGAAACTTTTTCCCGCAAGACACTCTTGAAAGCATTCATCCCAAGGCTGACCCGACCGGGCGGGAGCTATACCGAGGAATGGTGCTGGACACTTCCGAGCAAGACGCTTCGAGGGACTTGTTGTCAGAAGGCATCGACGGCATCCGTTATCCCACCGGCTCTATCTCCGGCGTCAACGAGGGGGAAGCCTTCAATTATGTGGTTTTTGACGATAGCGCCGTCGAAATCGAGCAGCATATCCAGTACAAGAAGAAGAAGCGGCAGGCGACTGAGAATCTTCGGCAAGACTCCATTGAGGCCATTGGCCGCATAAAGGAGTTTGTGTCTCCGGTCAAGCTCACCCGGGAGGGCAAGACCGATCTGCGCTACTTCCGGGATCTGGTTGTCAGTATCCCTACATTTTTTGCTGAGAAGATCCCCGCGGTAAAACATCTGTTCGATGCGACCCAGGAGCGCATGGACAATTATCACGGTAAGGTTTTTGAATTTGAGAACCATGAGGACGGCACAAATGTTGTTACGGCCATGAGGGATCTGAGGAAGGCCAGTAAACAGCAATTCAAACAGTTCCAGGATTATTTGCTTGACCGGGACCGGCATCAGGTGGGTTACACGGTGCGCGAGAACGAGACCGCAGGCCAGTTTGAGCTTTATAATCCGAACGATAATATGATTGATTCCTTTGCCACCGAGACGGAAGCAATCGAGGCCGCGCTCAAGGCCGAGGCCCAGGACATGAAAAACGCCGGCTATACGCCTGAGCAGGTCAACGCGGTGATGGCGGTCAGGAAAACCACGAACAAAGGCTTTGACTTGCTGATGGCTGAATACCGGAAAATGATTGAACGGGCCGAGGCATCAGGGGTTACGCTTCCGATGGTGGATACAGTCGTTGACGGGCAGCCGGCGCAAGTCGATCTGAAGGAAGCCCTGGCGATGATGGGCGACATGCGGGGCTATTATTTCCCGCGTATCCGCGAGCGGGGCAAATACGTTCTGACCGCCTACAAAGAGGGCGCCGACAATATCCTGGAAACCTTTAAATTTGGCGGGTCCATGAATGACCGGGCCGCTCAACTGCGGAAGCAGGGTTATTCGGTTGAGACCGGGCCGAGCAAGCAGTTGGGCGAGGATGTTTTTGAGATGGCAGGCGAGCTTGTCAAAACGCAGCAGCTTGTCAACGCTGCTCTGGACAGGACGGATAAGGCCATGAAGGGCGGCGTCGAGGCAGACATCAATGAAATGCTGCAGCAGACCGAGAAAATTTTCGCCTCCGCGCTGTCCGAGCAGATTGCAAATGTGATCCGGGAGCGGGGCAGCCGGGCGCACATGACCCGCCGGGGCGATAATTATTATAAGGGATACGAGGAAAACCCGGAAATTGCCATTGCAAAATACATTCGCAGTCTGTCCGGCGGCCACGCCAAGCGGGTGATGATTGACAAAATGCTCCGCGCCATGACCGGCACGCTGGTAAGCTGGCAGGAATTCCGGCAGGTGCAGGAATTCAACGGCACATATGCGGACTTTATCGAGCAGGTCAACCCGGACAATGAGTTTATCGACAAGGAGTTTTTTACCAAGCACAACCGGCCGGACGAGTTGGCCGAAAAGCGCGAGCAGGCGAAGGCTTTGGAATCGGAGATCGAAAACGAGGAAGATCCCGCCATCCTGGAACAAAGGCAAAATGAACTGCAAAAGCTCAAGGGATGGGAATACGCCAATTACCGGGGCATGGTCCAGGAAATGATGATTGACCAGCGCGAGCAGCCCCAGGCTTTTAAGTGGGCCAAGGCATACGTCCAGGAAAACACCCGGAACCGGGAACTAGCCGATGAAGTGATAGGCACCATTAAGGGTGTGGCGGTTGCAAAATATCTTGCCTTCCGGGTGTTTGCCGCGCCTCTTGTCAATTTGACGGCCCTGGCTACTTCGGTGCCTGCCTCCATGCACGGCGTCGGCATCCCGTTTCATAAGTCGGCCGACAATTTGGGCCGGGCCATTAAGAAGTACAAGGCTTTCCGGACGGAAAACTATAAAAATTTGAGCGAAGAGGACCGGTGGGTGTTTGATCAAATCAAATCCCATGGATGGGACAACCCGCAGTTTAACGCGGAATCCTTTTCAATCCTTCAATCCAAACTTTCCCGGGGGTGGGAAAAGGCGCTTGAGGTCGGTATGTTCACCTTCGGCGAATCCGAGCGGCTAAACCGGGTGGCTACCATTACGGCCGCCTACAACGGCCTACGGTCCCTGCCGGAAAACAAGCAGGTGTCCCGGGAGGATCTGCTTGAGAAAGCCAAAAAGGTATCCGATGATTCCCACGGCATCTATAACCGGGGCAACATTCCGTATTTTGCCATAGGGAGCAACCCGGCCGCCCAGGTTGCCCGGATGTTTTATGTTTTCCGGACTTTTGCGCATACATACATGATGAACATGCGAAAGCTCGGTTTTGAGGAAAAGGACATGAAGGCCCTGTCCTGGATGGTGGTTTCGCCGG
>JAGYOT010000119.1 GCA_018399455.1 Desulfobacterales bacterium | reverse complement strand
CCTGGCAGGCCTTGATGTGGCTGGCAGCCTCGCGAAAAACATCCGTCAACCTGAGAATGCCGACAATTTCTTTGTTTTTTACCACCAGCAGCGATTGGTGGCGGCCCAGCACCAGTTGATTGATGGCAACATCCAGGGAATCATCCGCATCGACAAATTCCCCCTCTTCCGGAATATACATGCAGTCTTTGACCTGCCTGCGGGCCGCTTTCTGACAGATATCGGCAAGCGGCTTATCCCAGAGGGAATACTGCTTAATGAGGGCCCGCAGAAAGTTCCGGCTGAAGCCGCTGGTCATCATTCGGCCGCTTTCAGCTGCGGCATTTTTGTATTTGGGCTCCAGTCCTTTAAGCAGATCCAGCTGACTCAGCTTGCCAACAATTTTTCCGGCTTTGCTGTAGACCAGAACAGCCCGGTGCTTATAGGTTTTCTGAGATTTTTCATATTCCGCCTGGGCTTTCTCAAGGGCCAGGACCGCATCATAAAGGGTGGCGTCCTCACTGATGGTTGCATATTGCTCCAGCGGAACCATCAACTCCTTGATTATAATCTCTTTCATGAACAGCTCCTGTTTCCGTCGATTCTCTGCATTGCCATAAAACGCAAAGATTCCCCTTTTCCCCTCCCCGACAAACAGCAGCCGCGTTGGGCTGCCGATAGGCAGTTAAACCAGCAGATTGAGGATTCCTATCCTACTTCTTCTTTTTATCCTTGTCTAGCATTTGCCTGGCCGTATCAAACTCCCCGGCCTCGGCAAAGGTACCGGCCATCATGGAAGCTTCCACTTTTTGACGATAGGCCCGCCGGATTTTATTAACCAGGGTATCGACCTCTACCGGCTTCTGCAGATATTCAAAGGCGCCCAGTCGTCTTGCCTCTTCTTCATCCCGGTCCGAGCCATGCCCGGTCAAAATAATCACCTGGACTTCCGGGTAAGCCTTTTTGACCCGTTGAAGCACTTCCATGCCGTCGATCCCCGGCATCCTTAAGTCCAGAACCATAACGTCGGGAACTTCCTTATTCACAATTTCGAGTGCCTGCTCTCCGTCATGGGCGATTTCCGTACCCAGTTCCCGCATCTTAATCCTCTCGGACAGGGTTTTCACAAATTCCTGTTCATCATCGACCAGCAGAATTTTGATGTTGTCTTTGTCCTTATCCGCCATTAGCGTTCTCCTTTCGAATTAGAATCTGTAGGGTTGCCGCGATTGTTCAGATACGCCTTAGCGGTCTCAGGCTCTCCCGCTTCAGCGAATGTAGCCGCCATCATAACCTTTTGATAGCCTTTGAGCCGAACGCGCTTTTCATTTTCCTTTTTTTGGCTATAGGCTGACTCAATCCGCTGTATCAAGGTGTTGATGTTAAGCGGAATCAAAAGGTCGTCAAACGCCCCCAGCTTCATTCCCTCGATGGAAAGTGCCATATTGCCAGTAGTGTTCAGCAAAATCACCTCCGTCAGGGGATTTAGCTTTTTGATCAATCGTAGCACGTTTAGTCCTTCTAATTTTAACCCGGAAAGATCAAGCAGTGCAACATCGATTTTATTCTTCTTGATTAGCCGTTTGATCACTGCCGGCCGATTCGCCGGGAAAACCCGAAAACGTTCCCCGTCCAAACGCCTGGTTAGGTTCATGCGGAACAGGTTATCGGTCTCAATCAATAAAAGATTGGCCCGCATGACGAGACAGGATCAAACTCTTGCCAGTCCGTAGCAGACCCGCACCTGACCAAGGCCAACGGTTTCCAGAAACGTGTCCAGAGAATCCCGCTTTCTGATGGAAACCTCCCTTGAATCGGCAATTCGGATCGCCTCATCATGGCAGTCAGCCTCGGCAAAACCGACTGCTGCAAAATTGTTTGCCATATAATCGCAGAATTTTCGCACCTTTTCATACGCAGGCCGAATGCCCATCATCTTCATGGCCGTTTCATGCTCGCCGGCTTCAGCAAAAGCTGCTGCAGCAAAGGTCCTTTCGATGGTTCCGCTTTTCATGGTTAACCTCCTTTGTTCTTTAGTGCCTGAACGAAAACCAAGTTTTTCGTTCGGGCACTATTTATAGGTCCAGTTCAGGTCCGTTGCATCCTAACTGGGAACAAAGATAGCATTTTTTGTGCCAACTCAAGAAAAGCATGATAACAAGCCATTCCGCATTTATCCGCAAGCCACGGAACAAATTTGATACAAAAAGAAACAAAAGTTGTAGGACAATTTGATACAAAAAGAAACAAAAGTGTACCCCACCCCGGCAGGTCAGGGCGACCAGACAGGAATTTTAAGTACTCATTGGGGTTATCCGAAGATCAGCCTGACCCCCGGGGCATTGTCAAGCCATCCAGCAATCCCGCCCAGCGCCTGCATCGCTTTTTCCAACTCCACCCAGGAAGAATTGTCCTTAAACGCTTCAGCCAGTTGCGCGGGATCGGATGCCTCGCCTGTGCATTGCACACGGATGCATTTTTTCCCTTCATGGCTTTCACTGGTAAGCGTGATGACGGATTCGGCGGGAAGGCTGTTTAATCCGCATTCGATGGCCAGATAGACAGCCATTTGCAGCCACACAAGGCTTCCCGTGACATTCAGAGAGGTATCAGACTGCGATTCGGGGGCAACTTCCAGCCTAATACGTTTCAGGCGGGCAAATCGTTCAGAGAGTTTGACCACCTGCCCGGCAAGCTGGTGGAGGTTGACCTCAGCAATGGATTTATCCGGCGCATGGGCAAACCGATTGAACACGGTGCTCAGCTCCATACCCCGATTGAGCTGGTTTTTAATTGTCTTTAGGGCATTGTCGAGCTTTTCCTGATGACGGCTGTCGGACAAGGGCGCAATCTTTGTAATGTCTTCCATCAGGCCGGCGGATTCCTTGATGATGGCCAGCACATTTTTAAATTCATGAGTCATTGAGGCCGTAATTTTTCCAAAAAATTCTACATCCTTACCTTGAAGCTCCGTCATGCTCACTCCTGTTTTGTCCTGTTTGTGGAAGCCGCCTCTTTCATTTTGGCGATCAGTTCGTCGATATCCAAAGGTTTCATCAGATAATCAAACGCACCCATGCGCATTCCTTCAAGGCCTTCCTTGGTGGAGCCGTGACCGGTCAGAAGGATCACCGCTGAAGCCGTCTTTTTTTCATTGAGCCGCTGCAGCACTTCAAGCCCTGAAATGCCGGGCATGATAACATCCAGCACAACCACATCAAAAAATTCGGTTTCAATCATTTCCAGGGCCTGTTCTCCATCCGTGGCCACCCGGGTCTCAATTCCCCTGATATCCAGCCGTTCAGCCAGCGCTGAAACAAACTCCTCTTCGTCATCCACAAGCAAGACCTTAAGATTGCTCATTCTGCTCTCCCGCCTGTTTTTTGGGTAAAAGAATGGTAAAGGTAGAGCCTTCTCCAGGTTTGCTTTTCACCTGAATGTCGCCCCCCAGCTTTTTGACAACGCCATAGGTGATAGAGAGGCCCAGGCCGGTGCCATACTGCTTCTTGGTTGTAAAAAAAGGCTCAAATATCTGTTTCATGGTCTCCCTGGTCATTCCCGTTCCATTATCACTTATGGAGACAGCAATAAAGTCCGCATCGACATCCCAGCTTTTCAGTGTGATCTCGCCACCTTGTTCCACCGCTGCAAAGGCATTGTTGATAATATTTAAAAAGACCTGCTGGAGCTGACCCCGGTCAGAGGATATCTTTGGTATTGACTCGTCAAGCTCGAAACGGGTTTTAACATTTTTGGCAATGGCCTCTTTTCTTAAGAACCCCAGGGTTTCCTGAAGCACTTCATTGACGTTTAACATTTCATAATGAACGCCGATCTGGCGGGCAAATCCCAGCAGGCGCTGGGTAATGGACTTGCACCGGTTGACGGACTGATTGATCGAAGCGGTCAGCTTAAGGAGCTTTTCCTTGTCATGATAGCGATCATGCTCCACCAGATCCTGGAGGAGCCCGGATTTCTCGTTGATGATGGACAGAGGATTGTTGATTTCATGGGCGACGCCTGCGGCCAGGCGGCCGATGGAGGACAGCTTCTGAGTATACTCAAGGTTTCGAAAGGCGGCTTCCCGGCGTTCATCGGCATCCTGAACGCGCTTTACCAGCTGGTTGGTAACCCAGAAAATAACCAGGGTGATCCCGATTAGACTAAACAAAAACAGGTAAATCATTTCCTGCTTCAGGGCCTGCCAGGATTTCAGGATAATCGTACGGGGAATCACCATGACCAGCGTAAAGTCATGCTTGAGAAACTTTGAGCTGATCTGAAAAATTTCACGGCCCCGGGGGTCGGTTTTTTCCGTAACATGCGTTCCGGCACCGGCGCGGGGGACGCGGAGGCGGCATTTTTCCAGAACCTTTCCATAGAACTGGGATTCGGTCTGGAGCACACCCGCTTTATTGATAATAAAGGCGTCACTGACGGGATTCAATCCCATCGCGGCGATCAGGTTGTCAAACTTTTTGGTATCCATGGTGGCCCGCAGCACCCAGTAGGTCCCGTCCGGCTTCAGATGCTGGGCGGCCAGTGCAATATGCGGAAACCCGCGATAACCCATAAACACATCACTGATGTAGGTCCCCCGCACCTGCACCTCCTGGAACCAATGCTGATTCGCATAGTTTTTGCCGATCAGATCATAGGGGCCGGCGTAACTCACCTGAATGCCCTGACTGTTGATCAGGCCCAGGTCCACATACCCGCCGAAGGTCTCTCTCAGGGTTTGATAAACATGGTTTAATGTATGGGCGCCAGCAAGCTGTTCAAAGCTATAGCTGGAACCGATGAACCGAATGGCCGAGATACGCTCCTCCAAAAACAGCTCAAAGGAGTGGGTGGCTTTGTTGACAATCGCCCGCATGGGCTCAATCCGTTCGGTCTTGATTTTGGATTGCGACTGCAGGGCATTGATCACGGTCATCAACGTCAGCGGAATCGCAGTGACAATGACCATAATGATAATCATATTGCGGCGCAGACGGAGATAACGCTGTCTCAGCGGCCGGCGAATACTTTTCTCCGATGCGTTTTCAGGCTTGGCGCCTGCCGGCTGGATCTCATTCATCGACTATGGCTTCTTTCTGATTCCAGAGAATATCGCCGGATTGAAGTTTATTGTCAAGGTATCTGGCGATGGCCCGCTCCCAGGGGCCGATTACGGAATCATAGACTCTGATGCGCTTCCAGTTCAGGTACTGGTAGTATTGTTCTTCAATGCCCCCGCAGATCACCACGTTAACGTTTTCGGTCACTATCAGGTGGCAAAGCTGCTCAGCAGAAATCTGGGGAAGCACCACGATCCGTTCATCCTGATAGCGCCCCTTCTCGTCAACGCTTACAATATAGACCTCGGCGCTCAGATCGAAACGCGGCGATATATCGTCACCCAGGATCGGGGTCAAAATTTTGGTCATCATTTGTATAAGTTACATACCTGTTAACGTCCACCTGCCATTCAAAGGCCGTCCGTTTCCACTCAGTTGATATCATAGGCCTTCATCTTCCGCCAGAGCGTGCTTCGCCCCCAGCCCAGGATTCCGGCAGCTTTCCCTCGCCGGCCGCCTGCTCTGGCAAGCGCATCCAGAATCATCTGTTTTTCGGTATCCGGCCAGTTGTCCGGCAACGAGGGTTTTCTTTCCTCCGCTCTGGCAGCCGGAAGCATTTTATTCATGCCGCCCTGCAATGGCCGGGGGTTTTCCTGAAGGCTTTCGATGACGTAGGCCGGCAAATGGGTTACATCAATTCTTTTATTCTGGCAGACATTGACCGCATATTCAATAATATTTCTCAGCTCCCGCACGTTGCCGGGGAAGTCATAGGTCTTGAGCAGATCCAGGGCTTTTGCTGAAAACCCCTGGATGGATTTGCCGAAATGATTGACAAAGGTATTTAGAAAATGATCGATTAAAAGCCGCTTATCCTCCTCACGGGCTCTTAGCGGCGGCAGATGAAGCCGCACCACATTCAGGCGAAATAAAAGGTCTTTCCGAAACTGGTCCGCCTTTACCATCTCCTCCAGATTCCGGTGTGTGCCGGCAATGACCCGGACATCCACATGAACGCCTTTTGGACTGCCCAGGGGATAGACGATTTTGTCGTCAAGAAAGGTGAGGAGTTTCACCTGAAGCGGCAGGGGAAGGTCTCCGATTTCGGTCAGATAGAGGCTGCCGTTCTGGGCCAGGCGGAATCTTCCCGTCTTGTTTTCTACAGCCCCGGTAAACGCTCCTTTGCGATGGCCGAAAAGCTCGGATTCAAGCAAGGTTTCCGGCAATGCCCCGCAGTTGACCTTGATAAACGGGCCCTTGGCACGGCTCG
>JAGYOT010000118.1 GCA_018399455.1 Desulfobacterales bacterium | reverse complement strand
ATTTTTATTTATAAACTTTATCCAGTCCGCTGTCAACAGTAAATTTATATTTTGTTCAATTTTTTTTCAGCTTGATTTTTGCCGACTGAGACAGGGGATCGTCTTTCTGTAACCGGATTGTGGGGTTCTACATGTCCTGCAAAGCTTTGTCAAGATGAAATTACATAAAAATGTCATTTTATTTACAAGCAAGCCAAAACTCAGGATTCTTTGGCGGCCATCAGGAAAAAAAAGCATGAATACGGTCTACCACATACTCCAGTTCTGCATCTGCCAACTCAGGAAAGATGGGAAGAGCCAGCGTTTGTCCGGCTGCGGCCTCTGCCTCCGGCATATCCCCCGGCCGGTAGCCCAGATCCTCAAAACAGGCCTGTAGATGAAGCGGCACCGGATAATAGATTTCGTTTCCAACCCCCGCTTCGGTCAGCCAGTCCCGCAGCGCATCGCGCTTTTCCGGCACCCGGATAACAAATTGGTTATAGATATGACGGTCCTGCATGGCCGCCGGGAGGCCCAGGGCGCCCTCAAGTCCTGCAATTTTAAACAATTGTTTGTACTTTTGGGCGTTCTCCTGCCTGCTGGCCGTCCAGTGCTCCAGATAGCGAAGCTTTATATTCACAATAGCGGCCTGCAGGGCATCCAGGCGAAAATTGCCCCCAATGAGCTGATGATAGTATTTGGGATGGCCCCCATGCACCCGAAGCATTTTCAGTCGCTCATAGAAGTCCAGCGAATTCGTGGTGACAATACCGCCATCCCCGAATGCCCCGAGGTTTTTGGAGGGGAAGAAAGAAAAGCATCCGAAGTTTCCCATGGTGCCTGCCCGCTTGCCCTTGTATTCAGCACCAATCGCCTGGGCCGCATCTTCTATGACGATAAGATTAAGTGCCTTGGCAATTTCGAGGAGCGGGTCCATTTCAGCGCACTGGCCATAGAGATGAACCGGCAGAATGGCCTTTAAACGCTGTTTGTCCTCCGCCGCCATCCGGCCCAAAACCGTTTCCACCGCCCGAAAATCGAGGTTGTACGTATCCGGGTCGATATCAGCAAACACGGGCACCGCCCCGAGCCGCCGGATGCATCCGGCAGTTGAAAAAAAGGTATAGGGCGTTGTAATAACGCGATCCCCGGCCGTTACCCCCGCTGCCATCAGGGAAATCAGCAGGGCGTCAGTACCGGAGGAGACACCGACGGCGAAATCCGACCCGCAGTAATTATTAATGCTGCTTTCAAGAGCCTCTACATAAGCGCCCAGAATAAATTGCTGGCTTTCATAGATCGCTTCCGTTACCTCCAGACATTCGTCTCTTATCTGCTTATACTGGCGCCTCAAATCTAGGAGTGGAACTTGCATGAATTATCCTTCTGTGTCCTCGCATCCGCACCCATCGAAACCGGTGCGTATCGGGTTTTCCAAATCACTTTCAATTCTGGGCCTGAATCCCTTTTCTGCCCTTCCCTCTGCCATTACCGTTGCCATTCTGCGTTGCCGGGATGGGGCCGCAGTGCGACTGAATCGCTGAATAACCCAAGAGATGGTTAATTTCCCGGCTTAAATCAACGCCTGCCCTAAGCTTCATTTGACTCGGCAGTTCAATAACGGTCTCGGTCTTTTCCGGTATGATCATATGGAGATAGCCCTTGCACTGGCCCGGATATTTCTTCAAAACTTCATAGAGCCGCGTCAGCGTCTCTTGCTCACACATTCCGGTATCAACGATTAAATGAAGGCTTGCCGCCCAAGTTTCCTCGGCTGCATCAATCGGAATGATGCTGTCTGCCAGGATTTTGACGGATTTCTCGTTTTTCTGAACCTGACCCTGCACAAAAACGGCGGCATCCTCAGCCAACAGCTCCTGCACGCTCACATAGACGGTGTTAAATACCGTCACCTCTACCGCGCCCTGCATATCCTCCAATTCCACAAACGCCATGGGGTCGCCCCGCTTGGTCATAATCGTTTTGACACTGCGAATAAGCCCCCCGATACGAATCATTGCTCCGTCCTTGACCCCTTCTTCCCTCAATGCGATCGCATTGGTGCTTGCAAATTTTTCAATAAGATCCTGATAGGCATCCAAAGGATGACCGGTAATATAGAAGCCAATGGCCTCCTTTTCGAGCTCTAACTTCCTGTGCTTGTCCCATTCGCTGATCTCCGGCATCACCGGGGGATTTATAGCGTCCGCCCCGTTCGAGCCGCCAAAAAGCTGAAGCTGAGGGTCTGCGGCCTCCTTTTGAATTTTCTGCCCGTAGTCGAGCGCGTCTTCAATGGCCGCCATCATCTGTGCCCGATTATATCCCGTGGAATCAAAGGCCCCACACTGCACCAGGCTCTCCAACACCCTTTTGTTCACCTTTCGAAGCTCCACCCGCTGGCAGAACTCGAAAAGCGAAGCGAACCTGCCCTCCTGTCGGATCTGAATGATAGATTCAATGGCCGCATCGCCCACATTCTTTACGGCTGCGAGCCCGAACCGGATCGCAGTGCCGCTTACAGTGAACTCACGGTTGCTTTCATTGATGTCCGGCGGCAGCACCGGAATGTTCTGATTTCGGCATTCGGCAATGTATTTGACCACGTTGTCCGAAGAATTCATCTCGCTGGTCAGTACCGCGGCCATATACTCCACCGGAAAATGTGCCTTCAGATAGGCGGTCTGATAGGCGATCATGGCGTAGGCCGCGCTGTGGGACTTGTTAAATCCGTAACCGCCGAACTTCTCAATCCAGTCAAAAATCTGCTCGGCCTTGTCCCTCGGGATGTTGTTCCGGGTTGCACCTTCCAAAAACCGGGCCCTTTCCCTGGCCAGCTTATCGGCAATTTTTTTTCCCATTGCCTTTCTCAGCCCATCGGCCTCGGCCATTGAATAATCGGCAAGCTCTCCGGCGATTTTCATGACCTGTTCCTGGTAGAGAATTACCCCGTAGGTTTCCTCTAATATGGGCTCCAGTTCCGGAACCAGGTATTCAACTCTTTGGCGGCCGTGTTTGCGCTCGACAAAATCATTGACCATGCCGGATTCGATTGGACCCGGGCGGTAAAGCGCCACCAGAGCAGTCACATCAGCAAACCGTTCGGGTTTTAAACGGATCATCAAATCCTTCATGCCGGAGCTTTCCAGCTGAAACACGCCTGTGGTATCACCGGAGGCCAGCAAACGATAAGTGGCTTTGTCGAAAAGATCGAGATTCACCAGATCCGGCGGGGTTTTACCCTCCCCGGAAATAATGGCCAGGGCATCCGCCATGATGGTCAGGTTTCTGAGACCCAGGAAGTCAAATTTAACCAGTCCGATTTTCTCAACCATATTCATGTCGAACTGGGTCAGGATTTCGTTTTTTTTCCCCCGGTAGAGCGGCAGGTACCCCACCAGGGGTCTGTCCCCGATGACCACACCGGCGGCATGCGTGGACACATGACGGTTTAAGCCCTCAAGCGCTTTGGAGATCTCCATGAGTTCGGCAAAATCCGGATTGGCAGCGACCTTTTCCGCCAGCCGGGGCTCCTTCTCCATAGCCTTTTCAAGACTGATTTTGGGATCATCAGGGACGAGCTTGGCGATGGCATCCACATCATTCAAGGGTATGTCCAGAGCCCGCCCCACATCGCGGATTACCGCCCGCGCCTTCATCTTGCCGTAGGTCATGATCTGAGCGACATAATCTCCGCCGCCATATCGATCCACGACATAGTGATACACATCCTCGCGCCCGATAATACAGAAATCCACGTCGATATCCGGCATACTGATTCGGGCCGGGTTTAAGAACCGTTCAAACAGAAGGCCGTGTTCAATGGGGTCGATATCCGTAATCCCCAATGCAAAGGCCACAAGGCTGCCGGCAGCGGACCCGCGACCCGGCCCGACCGGAATGCTGTTTTTCTTGGCGTATTCGATAAAATCGGCAACAATCAAAAAATAACCCGGAAACTCCATTGTATTGATGACATCGATCTCATAATCCAGCCGCTTTTTGTAGACCGCCGGGTCCGCATCCGGACTCTTTTGACGAATTTGGGAAAGTCTTTTTTCAAATCCTGAGCGGGCCTTTTCTTCAAAGAGCACAGCTTCCGATTTTTCGGAATCCAGATTAAAATGCGGGAAATGCAGCGTTGAAAAATCAAATTCCACGTTACAGCGATCCGCAATGGCCAGGGTATTGTCAATCGCGCCGGGGTAATCCACGAAGGCTTCCCGCATCTCTTCTGCGGGCTTGAAGTAGAGTTCCGTTGTGCCGAACCTCAGCCGATCCGAATCTTTGACGGTCTTTCCTGTCTGTATGCAGAGCAACACGTCATGGGCGCGAAAATCCTTTTTATCCAGATAATGACAGTCATTGGTAGCCACAAGAGGGATGGAGAGGCGCTGGCTCATATCCAGAAGTGCCTGATTGACCCTTGCCTGCTCCTCAATCCCGTTGTTTTGCACTTCCAGATAAAAATTGCCCTCGCCCAACAGGTGTTCATAATATCTGGCGGTTTCAGCAGCCTCCTCAACCCGGCCGGCTAAAATCTGGGTTGGAATCTCGCCCTTCAGGCAGGCGGAAAGCCCGATAAGACCCTCGGCATGCTGTTTCAGGCTCTCCTTGTCGATGCGGGGCTTATGGTAGAATCCATGCAGGCTTGCCTTAGTGGCCAGCTGGCAGAGGTTTTGGTAACCAGTCTGATTCTCTGCCAGCAACACCAGATGGGACAACCCCTTATGATCCATCGGCGTCTTATCCCGCATTGTGCGAGGCGCCATATAGAACTCACACCCAATGATCGGCTTAATGCCTGCTTTAACCGCCTTTTCGTAAAAATCAACAACACCGAACATGTTGCCATGATCAGTGATGGCAACCGCAGGCATCTGGTACTGCTTTGCCCGCTTTAGAAGCCTGCTGATCCGAATGGCTCCATCAAGCAGGCTGTATTCCGTATGCACATGCAGATGAACAAAATTTTTGGCAGGTTCGACCATGGCAACCCCTTTATGATCTAATCCAAAGTATAATTGGGCGCTTCCTTGGTGATAATCACGTCATGGGCATGGCTCTCACGAAGTCCTGCCGGGCTGATCTTGATAAAACGGGCCTTTTCGCGCAACTCCTCTATGGTTCGGCATCCCACATATCCCATGCCGGATTTCAATCCGCCGATCAATTGGAAAATGTTTTCCGAGAGGGTGCCGCGGTAGGGAACCCGGCCAACAATTCCCTCGGGGACAAGCTTGTCGTTGCTCTGCTCCTCGCCCTGGTAATAGCGATCCTTGCTGCCCTGCATCATGGCTTCAACCGAGCCCATACCCCGATAAGCCTTATAACTCCTGCCCTGAAAAATTATTTTTTCGCCGGGGCTCTCCTCTGTGCCGGCAAAAAGCCCGCCGACCATAACTGAATGGGCGCCTGCGCCGATTGCCTTGGTGAGATCTCCCGAGTATTTGATCCCCCCGTCTGCAATCAAAGGAATTCCTGTTTTATTGGAAATGGAGCGGCAATTCATTATTGCCGTCAACTGCGGGACACCAATGCCAGCCACCACCCGGGTTGTACAGATGGAGCCCGGCCCGATGCCGATCTTGATTCCATCGGCGCCTGCATTGATGAGTTCCTCCGCCCCTTTTGCAGTTCCCACATTGCCGGCGATGAGTTCCACATCAGGGAAGCTGCCCTTCAGTATCTTGATGGCCCGGATCACGTTTGCGGAGTGGCCATGTGACGTATCGATGACAAGCACATCCACCCCCGCCTGAACCAGGGCTTCCGCCCGGGCTTCCATATCATCGCCGACTCCGATAGCCCCCCCAACACGCAGGCGGCCAATACTGTCTTTACAGGCATGCGGGAATTTTCGAATCTTCTCGATATCCTTGATGGTGATCATGCCGGTTAAGCGGCCTTCTTTGTTGACCACCAGAAGCTTTTCAATCCGATGCTCATGCAAAAGCTTCTTGGACTTTTCCAGCTCAATACCCTCTTGCACCGTAACGAGGTTCTCCTTGGTCATAACCTCAGACACGTGCTTTTCCAGATTGGTTTCAAACCGCAGGTCCCGATTCGTGACAATCCCGACAAGTTTATCCCCCCGGGTGACAGGGACACCGGAGATATGGTAGTGTTCCATAAGGGCCAGTACATTGCTGATGGGGACATCCGGCTCAGTGGTAACCGGATCGATAATCATGCCGCTCTCTGATTTTTTGACATACTCCACTTCCCTGCATTGGCTCTGAATGCTCATGTTGCGGTGAATAAAACCGATACCCCCCGCACGCGCCATGCTAATCGCCGTGCGGGCTTCCGTTACAGTATCCATGGCCGCACTGGCC
>JAGYOT010000117.1 GCA_018399455.1 Desulfobacterales bacterium | reverse complement strand
CGCACATTGTTGACGGGGATCAAAAAGGTATTCTGGTCGTAACTTGTTGGCACCCGTTTGTCAAGGGCGGAATCCCCTCCCCGTTTTTCGGAGATCCGGCCGGGATCAGGAAGACTCGATAAAATTCTTGAGCTTTCGGCTACGGGTGGGATGCCGGAGCTTTCGCAGCGCCTTGGCCTCAATCTGTCTGATCCGCTCCCGGGTCACGGCAAAATCGCTGCCCACCTCCTCCAGGGTATGATCCGCCTTCTCCCCGATTCCAAAACGCATCCGCAGAACTTTCTCTTCACGCGGCGTCAGGGTGGCCAGGACCTTCCGGGTCTGCTCGGCCAGATTCAGGCTGACCGCCGCCTCAGAGGGCAGCATGAAGGACTTGTCCTCAATAAAATCCCCCAGATGGCTGTCATCCTCTTCTCCTATCGGGGTTTCCAGGGAAATGGGCTCCCGGGCGATTTTCAGAACCTTTCTCACCTTGTCCAGGGGCACTTCCATCTTTTCGGCAATCTCTTCCGGGGTCGGCTCCCGTCCCATTTCCTGGACCAGGTAACGGGAGGTACGGATCAGCTTGTTGATCGTCTCGATCATGTGCACCGGAATCCGGATCGTGCGGGCCTGGTCGGCAATCGCCCGGGTGATGGCCTGACGAATCCACCAGGTGGCATAGGTGCTGAACTTGTAGCCCCGCCGGTATTCAAACTTGTCCACTGCCTTCATCAGCCCGATGTTGCCTTCCTGGATCAGATCAAGGAACTGCAGCCCCCGGTTGGTATATTTCTTTGCAATACTGACCACCAGCCGCAGATTGGCCTGCACCAACTCCTTTTTGGCGGCTTTGGCCATCTGCCGGCCATCCTCGATGCTGCCCATGATCCGCTTCAGGGTACGGGTATCCGCCTTGATTTCCCGCTCCCGGTTTTCCATCTGTGTCTGGATTTTTTTGATGTCATAGAACAGGGCCGTCACCTCGTCTGCGCCTATTTGCGTGCATTCGCAGGCCCACTGGACAAAATAGGACTCGCTGTTTTGATCCAGCCTATCCCGGACCTCGCTCAGCGGGGCATCAAACACCGCCGCGCACTTGCAAAAGACCTTGTTCGTGGTATCAAACCATTCCACCTGTGCACGGATCTTTTTCTCAATCTCATCAATAACATCGGTTTCCAGCCGCCAGTCCTTCAAAAGCTCGAAAATTTTTCGGTTGCGCCGGCGAATGGCCCGCTTGGTTCGCCGACGGGCATCCGGGGCCTGGTCCTCTGAAAAAATCATCTCGCGCAGTTCCTGGTTTTCCGCATCGATCTGCTTGATCCGGTCTATGGTGTCCAGAAACTTTTCTATCTGGATGGACTCGTCAACAATGGTATCGCCCTCATCAATGTCGCGCAGCACGTGTTTGGGCCGCAATGTGCCGGCGGCAATCTGCTCGCCCAGATTGATGATGGAATCAATACCCAGGGTCGTCTCCAGCATGGCCCGCAGGACTTCCTGTTCCCCGGCTTCTATTTTTTTGGCAATTTCAATCTCGCCTTCGCGCGACAGCAGGGTGACAAGCCCCATTTCGCGCAGATACATCTTCACCGGATCGGTAACCGAGCCGAAAGTTGCGATCTCATCCGCCTCATCCGTGTCCGAGAGCTTGTCCGAATCATTGTCATCTTTCTTCTCTGAGCTGGAAAGTTTTTTCTGCTTCTCCACCACTTCAATGTCAAGATCGTCAAACCACATCAACGTCTCATCGAGCTGCTCCGGGGACATCATTTCCTCGGGCAGCACCTTGCTGATCTGATCGTAGGTAAGATACCCCTGCTTTTTGCCCTTGGTCACCAGCTCGTCGATTTTTTCCTGTTTCTCCGCTTTCTTTTCTCCGCTCCCGCGACCCCGGTTATCAGTGGTTTTTTTGGCCATAAGGTAGAAACCTCCTGAAAAAAATATGCTTTGGACAAACGGCAAATCCGGGTTCAATCGGACTTTACCACCTGTTTTTGTTTTTCCTTTAAAAGTTCGAAAAGCCGCTCATAGTCATTATCCTGCTCGGCCGCCTTGATCTGCTCGATCAATTTCTGCTGCCTCCGACGGCGGCTGGCAATAAACTGGGCCATCAGCTTCTCACAACTGCTCCGCTCCCAGCCTTCCTCGTCTATCGCAAGGGATGCCACGAGCTGCCGCTGGGCATCATCGGACAGACGGTTGAGCAAGCCGGAAGCATCCCCTGCCCGTTGAGGCGGTGCGAGGAGAATCGATTCCGCAATGTTTTTTAACCGCTTATCCTCAAAATAATCAATGATCCCTTTAATTTCAACATCCGGCAAAATTTCAGGAAACTGCAGCATCATGGCCAGCAGGCGGCATTCAAGGCGGTTTTCCCCAAGCTCCGATGCAGACGACGAATGGGCTCCGGCTGAATCCGCGGACGGGCTCAGGCGTTCGGAGTTTCGTCCGAGCTTCAAGGAATTGGCCGCCCGGGCCGATTTGACCCGCTCCAGGATCGCCTGTTCATCGATCCCCAGACGCTCGGCAAGGTAACGCATGGAAACTGAACATGCCACGCTGTCCCGGATCTCCGCCAGGGGCTGCTTTAATTCGTCCACAACCCGGATTTTCCCCTGCATGGAAGTTCCATGCGCATTCATTGCCTGCTCCACCATGAATTCAATGGCCCCTTTAGCAGCTTCTGCCTGTTCAAAAAAGGCCTCGGGCCCGCGCCCGAACAGAAACGAATCCGGATCTTCCCCCTGGGGGAGTATGATAATCTCGACCTCCGCCGCCTCGTTCATAAACAGACTGATGCTGCGCTGAGCCGCCTTGATTCCGGCGGCATCCGAATCAAATACCAGTCTGGCCTTTCCGGCGTATCCCCGCCGCAGCATCCGGACATGAGCGGGGGTCAGGGATGTCCCCAGGGTGGCCACCGAGTTGGCGATACCATGCTGGTGCATGGCCAAAAGATCAAAATAGCCTTCCACAATATAAACCAAACCGGTTTCCCGGCACCTGTCCTTTGCCGCATGTAGCCCGTACAGGGAGCGGCTTTTATGATATACAGGAGTTTCCGGAGAGTTCAGATACTTGGGCTTCGCCTCATCCAGAACCCGCCCGCCGAAGGCGACGACCTGGCGCGTAACATCAACGATCGGGAACATTATCCGGTTGCGGAACCGATCATAATAACCGCTTTTAGATGCCCGCGGGATAATAAGGCCGGCTTTCTCTCCTAAAGCGAGAGGGATCTGCTCCTTTCGAAAAAGCCGCACTAGGTTGTCCCAGCCGTCCGGGGCATAGCCCAGGCCGAAGCGATTGATAATATCACGGCTGAATCCCCGTTTTTCAAAATACTGCCGGGCGGGCTCGCCGGTCCGGCCCCGGAGCAATTGATCCCGGTAGTAAGCAAGCACTTTTTTGTTGATATCAAAAAGCTTTTCCCGTTCGGAGAGCGTCTCTTTTTCCGAAGGAGACATCTGCCGGCTCGGCAACTGGATACCGCAGCGCCGGGCCATTGACGTCACAGCCTCGGGGAAGCTTATGCCGTCTGATTTCATCAGGAAGCTGAAAACATCTCCCCCGGCACCACATCCGAAACAGTGAAAAATCTGTTTGGTTTGGCTGACGGTAAAGGAAGGGGTTTTCTCTGAGTGAAACGGGCAGAGGCCGATAAAATCCTTGCCTGCCTTTTTCAAGGCCACGCGTTCGCCGATAATATCCACGATATCGATGGCGTTACGGATTTCAGCCAGTTTTTCTTCCGGGATATGTATTGTCAATAAGACAACTCCGCTTCAGATGCGAACAGACGACATCGCTGGGAGGCCGGATGCCCGGGCGTCCGGTTCGGTCCATAGTGCCCCGGGAACATATAGCATTATCAAAATAATCTAAACTTCAATAAGGGCCTTGTCAATGCGCCTGACGCAATTTTTGATGGCTTCGCAAAAAGTCCAATATCTGCGTTGCGCTGCATCCCTCTCCTCTGAAAGGGGACAGGCTTAAGCCTGTCCCCGTGAGTGTACGCTGCATTCCTCGGGATTTGCGACGCCCTCTGATCTTAAATTGGGCTTGAACTTTTTTCTTTGCCATCCCAAATCTGACTTTTTACGAGTGCATCAAAATTATTCGAAAATTTTTACAAGCTGTAAAAAAACCCATCATCTAACTCTTTCTCGCTTAGCGGTTTCTATCCTCAGGCCGCTTCCAGACGCTCTGACAAAAATATGTAATAGCAATAAAAACAGAATATTATACCACTTGACCGTATTGTGGCATGTTGTTTGCTGCCTGAAAGACAACCACCAAGGAAAGGAAGCGGCGTATGGAGACAGAATATGTGCTTCTTGTTGCAGATTCGAACCCCTATGTCAGATCGTTTTTAAAGCGTGAATTAACTGAATCCGGTTATCAGGTTAAAATTGCAGGTTCGGCAAAAGAAATTTTCGCAAGCCTCAAGTCGGCAGCGCCCCCTGACATCCTGATCCTTGACTTGAATATGCCTTTAAAAATTGGCCTTCAGGTTCTTTCCCAGCTGCACAAACTGGTGCCCAGGCCTCAGGTAATTGTTTATTCCGATCTTGTCGAATACCGGCATCATGAAACCGTGCAGTGGGTCAATGCCTTCGTGGAAAAGAATGGAAGTCCGATACCGCTTAAAAACGCGATTGAAAAGGTATTGCAGACCCGGCATGCCCATCGCATGGCAAAATCCAAAAACCTGGAGATTTCCAAGTGAGGTCCTTACAAAAAAAAACCGGGAATGCAGAAAAAACAGCAAAGATGCCCAACGGGACAGACACGGATACCCGCGCTTATTTCGGCCGGCTCAAAAAAAGGCTGTTGGTTTCCCTTATACTGATCTTTGTTATCCCTCTCGCGATCCTGTCCGGTTATTTTCATTTCCAGTTCAACACCACTTTAAAAACGAGCGGCAAGCTTCATGTGATATCTCTTGCAGAGAGTCTGCGAAACACCATTGACTTGTTTCTTCAGGAGCGGGTGGTCAACATCTTCAACCTCTTCCACGGCAGCGCCTTTACCACAAAGCCTTCCCCGACCGACATGAACGCCTATCTCCAGGCCCTGATGGAGGCCAATGATGCCTTTATTGATGTGGGTTTCTTTAATCCCTCCGGCCGGCAGGTCGGCTATGCCGGACCGCATCCGTATCTGCACGGCAAGGACTACAGCGCTGAGAAGTGGTTTAATGCCCTGATGCAACAAAACAAGCAATACTATATCAGCGATATTTATATGGGATTCCGCAACAAGCCCCATTTCACCATTGCCGCCAAGCAGCTGGTAGATGAGCGTTTTTTTGTCATGCGCGCCACCCTGGACCCGCACAAGTTCTACATGTTTCTCCGCGACATCGGGCGCGGCAAAAGCATTGCGACCTCGCTTATCAACAGGGAGGGCGCATACCAGATCGTGGATCCGGACAGGGGCAGGCTCCTGGATCAAAGCGAAATCAACCCCCCGGTGGTTAAGGGCTCCGGCGTGACCGAGGTTTCCAGAAACGGAGAAAGCGAACTCTTGGCCTGTGCCTGGCTGTCGGAAGTGGACTGGGCCCTGATTGTACGACAGCCCCATCGGGTGGCCTATGCCCGTATGTACCAGGCCCGATCCGTTTTGATCATTGCCACAGCCATACTTGTTATCGCCCTTTTCGGCATAACCTGGTTCAGCGTCCATCGGCTCCTCAAAAAGGCTGAAGCGACTGAAAAAAGCAGACAGGACCTCCAGGCCCAGCTCTATCACGCCTCCAAGCTGGTCTCTGTCGGCGAGCTGGCCGCAGGCGTCGCCCATGAAATCAACAACCCCCTGGCCATTATCGGCTCCCAGTGTGGCGTCATCAGAGATCTTTTTGATCCTGAATACGGCGGCGGCAATGATATCAGCCCCGAATTGGCCGGGCAGATCCGGGAGGAACTTGCTGTTATCGATGATGCGGTTTACCGGGCCAGTGATATCACGCACAAACTTTTGAAATCCGCCCGAAAGAACGAGGCCTCCTTCTCTTTCGTCAATATTAACGAGGTGCTTGACGATGTGGTCAACGGGTTTATGGAGCGGGAGTTTCAAATCGCCAATATTGATCTCGTCCGGGACTACGCAAACGACATGCCGGAGATATCGCTTGATAAGGATCAAATCCGGCAGGTGTTCCAGAACCTGATCAACAACGCCGCGGACGCCATTGAAGGCAAAGGAAAAATTACTCTTACCACCCGGGTCCGGGAAAAGGATGTCCAGGTGGTGATCCTGGACACCGGCAGAGGGATGACCCAGGAGGAACTTGGCAAAATTTTCTTCCCGTTCTTTAGCACCAAACCGGCGGGAAAGGGCACCGGTTTAGGACTTGGCATCAGTTTAAGCATTGTGGAAGCCATGGGCGGCACCATTGATGTTCAGA
>JAGYOT010000116.1 GCA_018399455.1 Desulfobacterales bacterium | reverse complement strand
GACCAGGCGGAGCGTGTCTGCCAGGAGTTGGTTGCGGCGCTGAAAGCGGACAGAACCTATTAGGAGGTCCTTTTATGACAGATTTGACTTTAACCCAGACGCCGCTTTGGCGGAAACTGGCTGCAAGCGCTGAAAAAATGGCACTTCCGGACTACCATTTAAGCCAATTGCTCAAGAAGAAGAATCGGTTTGAGCAATACTCCGTTTCAGCCGGCCGTCTGTTCTACGACTATTCGCGCCAGCGCGTGGATGAACAGGTGATGGGGTATCTGCTTGAGCTGGCAGAATTGCGCGGGCTTATAAAAAAATTCCGGGATATGATGAGCGGTGCACATGTCAATGAGACCGAAAAACGCGCCGCCCTTCATACAGCTGCCCGGCAGTTCTCTGATACGCCCGTCTATGACAACGGCCGTAATGTTATGTCTGAAATTAAAGCCGTTCGCGAAAAAATCAAATCATTCACGGAAGCGGTTCACAAAGGCGATATCCGGGGATCAACCGGCATGCCTTTCAGGGATATTGTAGTGGTTGGTATCGGCGGTTCTTACCTGGGGACGGAATTCATTGCCACCGCGCTGGAGGGGTTGGCAGACAAGGGCGTTGCGCTGCATTTTCTGTCCAATGTGGATATCGACAACTTCGGCCGTATTGTTTCGCGCATCGTAGCGGAAACCACGCTCTGGATCGTTATTTCTAAGAGTTACACCACGATGGAAACCATTGCCAATCTGAATCAGGCCAGGGCATTCATGACGGAAAGAGGCCTTAAGCCTGAAGATCACCTGGTGACGGTTACCAGCAAAGGCAGCCCGGGAGATGATCCGAACAATCCGGCGCTGGCCACTTTTCATATGTTTGACTATATTGGCGGCCGTTTCAGCGCGACTTCGGCGGTAGGCGGAGTCCCCTTGAGCCTGTACCTGGGCTGGGATCGGTTTGAGCGGCTTTTAAAAGGAGCCGAAGAGATGGATCTGCATGCAGCGAGCGCTCCTGCCCCGCAAAACGGACCATTGACTGCGGCGCTGATCGGCATTTGGAATAACAATTTTCTGAGATACGAAACTCAGGGTATCGTTGCCTATGCCTCCGCCCTTTCCAGGCTTGCTCCTCATATTCAGCAGCTTTATATGGAAAGCAACGGAAAGGCTGTTACGCTTAAAGGCTTGCCGGTTGACGTTAAAACGGGCGTCATTGTATTCGGTGAACCCGGCACCAATGCCCAGCATTCATTTTTTCAGCTGGCCCATCAGGGACGTCCCTTTCCGATTGACTTTATCGGTGTGCGCCGGCCGCAGTATGACGAGTATACGGCCACTTTCAAAGGTGTAACAAATCATCAGGAGCTTTGGGCCAATTTGATCGCCCAGTCTCAGGCCCTTGCCATGGGCAGTTCAGGAGAGCGGCCGGCCCGTTCCTTTCCTGGCAACCGACCTTCTGCCACTATTGTTTTGGATGATTTATCTCCTGAGAATATCGGCCGCCTGCTTTCGTTTTATGAAGCCCGGACGGTTTTTGAGGCCTTTGTCTGGGACATCAACCCGTTTGACCAGTTCGGTGTTGAACTGGGCAAAACCATGGCTTCGGATATCCGCAACGAAATCGCCAGAAAAAACGAAGATCCCGATTATATCTGGGATAACCGGGATCCGATTCGAAGGTTTTATTTAAATCAGTTGTTTTAATCTTTTTATAAGCCCGTGTCAGGAGGGAAACCGATAAATCACGGCTCCCCAGGTGACGCCTGCGCCTAACCCGGAAAAAACAACGGTAGCATTTTTTTTGAGAATCCCCTGCTCAAGCACCTCATCCAGGCAGATGGGAATCGTCCCGGCTGTGGTATTGCCGTAGCGCTGGATATTGTTAAACATTTTTTCATCCGGAAGGTCCAGGGCCTTCTGGTAAAACTGATTGATCCGAAGGTTGGCCTGGTGGGGAATAATCAAATCTATATCGTCCACAGAGAGCCCCGCTTTTTTGAGCGCGGTAATTGTGATCTCCGGAAGCCGCTTGACCGCAAGTTTGAATATCCTGGAGCCATCCATCTTTGGATAATGCCGTCCCGCTTCGATCCCTTCTACATCGATACGGGGATTAAGGCGTGATGCAGGGAGTTCCACCATTAAAGCTTCAGCGTATTGTCCCTGAGCATGAAGCGATGAGGCGAGAACACCCACCGGTTCGTCAGTTTCCATCGCTTCCAGGCAAACGGCGCCTGCACCGTCTCCAAATATGACGGCCACATCCCGGCCTTCGTTCGATATGTCCAGGCCCGTGCTGTGAACTTCAGCCCCCACAAGCAGAACTCTTTTCGCCAATCCGCTGCGGATATAGGCATCGGCAATCTCAATGCCGTAGAGAAAGCCCGTGCACTGCTGCCGGATGTCCAGAGCGGGAGTGGATTTAAGGCCAAGTTTGTGCTGCAGCAGGCAGCCTGAGCCCGGAAAAAACAGATCGGGACTGAGGGTTGCAAAAATTATGAGATCAATGTCTTCAGGCGTCCAGCCAGCACGTTCCAGAGCAACCTTTGAGGCATTCAAGCCCATGTCTGAGGCGCCCATCCCGCCCTCTTCCGGAATCCATCGCCTTTCTTCAATGCCTGTTCTCTGTCTGATCCATTCATCCGAAGTGTCCATCCAGTGAGTCAGATCTTCATTGGTGACGACCCTGTCCGGCAGATAGCGGCCGGTGGCTTTAATAATCGTTTTCATCATCTCCTACGGCTCCTTCATCATAACTTTGAAACATCTGTTTGTATCGGTGAATTACGTTTAATCAATAGATGATAATTAAGCCATCCCTTTTTTCAAGCAGAATTTTATTGATGTGTGAACAAAACAGCCGGAACGGCAAAGCAGACAAATGTAAAACTTAATGCAGAACTTTAACAAAAACGAATAAAGCGCAAGTATTTTACAATAATAGAATACTTGCGCTTTCATTGCCTGGCGTCGGCAGAGCCAACAGCGGTGGCCCGCATTGCAAGACCGTTGTTTTGGCTTTGTATCTGTTCTGTATTTGGGCTTATCCTTCTGAACCGCTGTCTGATTCAGCAGCTTTGGGAAGATTCATTTGAATCTTCGCCCCTTTTTTGAGGCTTTCCATATAGCTGTCAAGCCCTTCCTTTACTTTTTCGTTCTTCATCTGCTCGCCCAGGTCAGCTTTGACCTCATCAAAACTTTTTTGATCAGCTGGCTTTTTGTCCTCCACTTTGATCAAGTGATAACCAAACCGGGTTTCTACAATGTCGCTGACCTCCCCGGGCTCCAGTGAAAAAGCCGCTTCTTCAAAGCCCTTGACCATCCGGCCTTTGCTGAAAAATCCCAGATCTCCCCCTTTTTTGCTGCTCGGGCATTCAGATGTGTCCTCGGCCACCTGGGAAAACGCTTCGCCGCTTTTAATGCGTTTTTGAGCTGCCTTGATTTTCTTTTTTGCCGCCTGCTTCTCTGTTTCATCAGCCTCGGAATCCATCTTGATCAGGATGTGCCGGGCCTTGACTTTCGCAGGAGTTTCAAACTGTTTCGTATTGTCCTCATAGTAAGACTTCAGCTCATCGTCGCTTATGCTGATTTTGGAGGCGATCTCTTCTTCGATCAGCTTCTGAATTGCCATATTTTCCGTGATTTCAGAGCGAAGCAGCGCTTCGGTATAGCCCATACCGGAAAGCTGTTTCTGGTAAGCCTCCTCGTCATCGAACTTTTTTCTGAATTCGTTGATCTGATCCTCAACCTTGTCCTTGTCGACATCGATGCTAAGCTCCCGGCTTTTCTGATAAAGCAGCTCTTTTTCCACCATGCGCTGGGCAATGTCTTTTTTGATGGCGTTCAGTTGTTCTTCCCCGAGCTGCTGGCCCTGGCTGGCATAGCGCTGCTTAACGAAGTTGAGTTTCTGTTCCAGGCTCTGCCGGGGAATTTTCGTTCCGTTGACAATGGCTACATAATCGGTTTCGGCATTTTCAGGGTCTGCTGCAAATGCCGGTAATGTCAGGCTGAGCACCAGGATAAAAAGAATTAAAGCATTGGCGATAAGTCGCATAAAAAAAATCCTCCTCATTGATTTCAATTACGATTTAGCAGTTGATGGTGCGGTCTTTCCGGGTACTGACAGATTTTCTGAATCCATTGCACCGCAAGTGGCCTACAGCAGCCCATTGGTCCAATCATGACGGATGTTCAGATGGCACAATGGTGAGCTATAGAATGGAAAAACAGGATGAGATGAAAAAAAATGGTCGGGACGGCAGGATTTGAACCTGCGACCCCAGCGTCCCGAACGCTGTGCTCTTCCAGACTGAGCCACGTCCCGACTTTTGGCTGCCATTTTTATGGCAGAATTCATCCGCTGTCAATTAAAAAAATTATACAAGCTGTCTTTACATGTCAAGGTTAACAAAACGCATTTTTCAAGATAATCGTTTCATTCCTGCCCGGACCTACCGAGATGATATCAATGGGCGTCCCGGTAAGCACCTCAATACGTTTAAGATAGTTTTTTGTTTGATCCGGAAGTTCTTCATAAGAACGGACACCGGAAATATCCTCCTTCCATCCCGGCAGGGTTTCATATATCGGTTCGCACTGTTCCAGAACGCTAAGATCTGCAGGGAATTCCGAAACATTTTGCCCCCGGCACCTATATCCGGTGCAGATTCTTACCTCATCAAGTCCCCCCAGCACATCAAGCTTTGTGATCGCCAAGCCGGACAGGCTGTTCAACCGCGCGGCGTTTCTTAAAATAACCGTGTCAACCCAGCCGCAGCGGCGTCTGCGCCCAGTGGTGGCGCCAAATTCAGCACCCTTTTCCTGTATCCGGTCGCCGATTTCATCAAACAATTCCGTGGGAAAAGGTCCGCGCCCCACACGGGTGGTGTATGCCTTGGCAATACCGGTTACATGGTCAATTCGCCGGGGACCGATGCCGGCGCCGCAACAGGCATTGCCCGATACCGTACTCGAAGATGTTACGTACGGATAGGTTCCGTGGTCAATATCGAGATGAGTCCCTTGTGCGCCTTCAAACAAAAGTTGGCCGCCGGTTCTGCTTGTCTGGTCAATAAACACTGAGATGTCAGCAACATGGTCGGCCAGCCGGTCTCGGAATGGTGCGTATTCTGATACAATGGCCGCCGCGGAAACCCCTTCCGCTCCATAGTATTGGTTCAGATAGAAATTTTTTTCCTCGGCTGCGGCTTTGACTTTCTGATCAAACACATCCGGATCCAGCAGGTCCACAAACCGTATGCCTCTCCTGGAAGCCTTGTCTTCGTAACAGGGGCCGATCCCACGGCCTGTGGTGCCGATTTTTTCTTTGCCGGTCGCCTTTTTTTCCCGGGCCTGATCCAGCTGTTTATGATACGGCATGATGACATGAGCTTTCTCGCTGATTTTTAGTTTTTCCGGACTGACATCGATGCCCTTTTCAATCAGATAGTCGATCTCTGAAATCAGTACTTCCGGATCGACCACCATGCCGTTTCCGATAACGCAGATTTTCCCCTGCAGGATGCCGGACGGCACCAGATGACTGATAAACTGTTCGCCGTTGACAACCATGGTGTGACCGGCATTGTTGCCGCCCTGGAACCGAACCACGACATCGGCATATTCGGCCAGCAGATCAACGATTTTCCCTTTGCCTTCATCTCCCCATTGGGTTCCCACAATAACGATATTCGCCAATATTCTCTCCTTATCCCTTACTGGTCTGTCGGTGCCGGGTTGGATAAATCCCCGGAAGTGTCAACTGCCTGCGAGAGCCTTCGTTTTTGTCTGAAAAACTGCTTCATGAGCTGGCTGCAGAGATTTTCGCAGACGCCGCCGATGATTTCCGGACGATGGTTAAGCCTGAAATCCCTGCTTAAATCATAAAGGGAACCCGCAGCTCCCCATTTGGGGTCTGCGGCTCCAAACACGATTTTTTGAACGCGGGCGTGAATCAGAGCTCCCATACACATCACACAAGGTTCAATAGTGACATATAGCGACGTGCGTGGCAATCGATAATTCTTAAGCGCTTGTCCGGCCTGGCGCAAAGCCAGAATTTCAGCATGAGCGCTGACATCTGAAAGTGTGATGGTCTGGTTGTGAGCGGATGCAACGACCTTGCCGCGGGCGTCTATCAGCACCGCCCCCACCGGGACTTCATTGGCATCAAAAGCTTTTTCCGCCTCAGCAATGGCCAGCTGCATATAGGCCGCATCAACCATCAATGATTAACCTCTTAACTTAAAATCCGCCATTTGAGGTACGCTATCTTTTCCGGCGCGTCAAGTTTGAAACAGATAAAATTCAGCCAACACTTAGATATTGACATCCCCGGGTCAATAACGTATGACAACTAAACATCAAGCGCCCGTAGCTCAGCTGGATAGAGTGCCGGACTACGAATCCGTAGGTCGCAGGTTC
>JAGYOT010000115.1 GCA_018399455.1 Desulfobacterales bacterium | reverse complement strand
GCCTACTGGCTCCTGACTTCCCGAAGTTACTTAGAAGGTCCAATTTACAGATAGCCATGAAGCAACCAGTTTAGTAACGGGGATATAAAAAAAGAAACAAAAAAATCAAGAAAATTTGTCATGAGAAGAATAATCAGGAGAAGAATGCCAAAGGGCTCAATGCGTTGTAGCTTTTTGCGCAAACGCTGCGGCAGCAGTCCATCCCGAATCCGCCCGCCGTCAAGCGGGGGAATCGGGATCAGGTTGAAAACGCCAAGGACCAGATTGATCATGACACTGTAGGCCAGAAGCTGGACAATAAGGCTTGCCGGCAAGCCGAACGCGGAAGCTGCCAGGGCGTCGTAAAAGGGGCGTATCCCCTGAAGAATCGCTGCGCAGACAAATGCGGCAATAAAGTTGGTCACGACCCCGGCGGAAGCCACGCATAACGAACCCAACCGGAAATATCGCAGGTTCATGAAATTCACGGGGACCGGCTTGGCATAGCCGAAAATCACCGGTGCTCCGAATATTTTTAGAATAAGGGGCAGCAGAACCGACCCTACCGGGTCGAGATGCCGGATCGGGTTTAAAGTCAGCCGTCCGGCAAGCTTTGCCGTTGGGTCGCCGAAGCGGTATGCGACATAGCCATGCGCCACCTCGTGGATCGTGACCGCGAAAATAAGGGGCAGAAGCACAAGAAGGAGCTGGACGGGATTAATATTGGGCAGCATAGGACCTCAACAGTTCGAGTTCTTCTTCATGGCGCTGTATCTCGCCGTCCAATTTGGCATCAAGGACGGCGTTCAAAATTTTGCCGTAGACCGGAGAAGGAGGAATTCCCAAGGCCTTAATGTCTTTGCCACCGACGGACAATTCAATGTTTCGAAGATCGGTGACGTAGTGAGAAATCATCTTTTTCAGTTTTTCATAATCGGTTATGGCCATCATATAAAGCAGCAGTTCAATCCGGAAACCGGCGAGCATGTGGTACAATCTGCTGTTTGATTCAGGTGCCTGGCGGTGCCATTGGCCTATCAGGGCTTCTGCGTGAAGTCGGTTTTTGATGAAAATTTTTTGATGCTTAGGCCCCAATTCAAATCGCTGGCATATCCGGCCGGATGTGTTTTCATCGTTATGCCGGATCAGAATGAGAAAATACACCAACCAGCGCAGATAGTCCTCTTCCGTGTACAAAAGATCAAACCAGTCGATCGCCTTCCGGGCCGAATTAAATCGGTCGATCAAAGCCTGGTTGAACCGGATGCCGGGGTCTATCACTTTCAGAAGTTCATAATCATTTAACCGGGAAAGAGCTGGCAGCGGGTTGTCTTCCTTCAGGATCTGACAGAGTTCGGAAAAGACCCGGCGGCCCGAGAGACGCTTGAAAAAATCCATGCGCACGGCATTTTCGATCAGCCCGGAGGTGAGCTTGCCGATGGAAAAGCCAAAGCGCTGCTCAAATTTAATTGCCCGAAAAACCCGGGTGGGGTCTTCGACAAAGCTTAAATTATGAAGGATTCGGATTGTTTTTTCTTTAATATCGCGCTGGCCGCCGAAAAAATCGATCAGTTTGCCAAACTTGCCCGGGTTCAGAAAAACCGCCAGCGTGTTGATGGTAAAGTCACGTCTGAACAGATCCAGTTTGATGGAGCTCATCTCAACGGTAGGAAGGGCCGCCGGGAATTTGTAATATTCCATTCGCGCCGAAGCGATATCGATTTTAAACCCATCCGGAAAAACGATCACGGCGGTGCCGAATTTGGCGTAAGCGTTGATACGGGCGCCGGCACGGCGGGCAAATGTTTTGGCGAAATCGATGCCGGCACCTTCGACGACAATATCAATGTCTTCATTATGTCGGTATAAAAAGAGATCCCTTACAAAGCCGCCGACGACATAGGCGGTATAGCCAAGCTCTTCGGCTGTCTTTCCGATCCGAACCAGCAGGTTGTAAATTCGCGTTGAGAGTCGCTCCTTCATAAAGCCCACAACCATCTTGGTGCGCGGCAAAAGGGTTTCTTTGAGCGGGTCATGCGGCTGAAGCAGCTTTTCATGAGACTCTTGAAACAGGGTGTTTAGGAGGTCGGTTCGGGTAAGGACGCCTATCATTTCCCCGTTTTCCATAACCGGAAGGACCCGCTGGTTGTTCTCAATGATTTTTTCCTGGATTTCAAAAATATCCGCATTCGGTCCAACAACCGCAAATTCCGTGCTCATGTATTCGCTGATGGGAACGGAATCGAGTTTGTGATAAATCGCCTTTTCTATCACTTGCCGCGTAATAAAACCTTTCAGTCCTGGATTTTTGCCTGCTCGGGCAACTACCATGAGGGCATTGATGTTGTACCGGGAGAGTCGATTTCTGGCCTCAGCACATGAAATGCCGGGCTCCGCGGTAATCGGAGGCGAGGACATGATGTCCCGCGCACGCTGCCGGGATTTGATTTTTTTTCTCAAGGCCTCGAGCAGTTGCTGCTCCGTTTCGACGAGAGTTTTGTCCTTAATGGTCGCGGCGGCGGCAAAACTGTGGCCGCCCCCCCCGATCTCGGCAACAATGGTGCCAACATCGACTTCCGGGATTCGGCTTCTGGCGGCTACGTATATCTTGTTTTTCATCTGGGCGACGGCGAATATGGCTTTTATATTTTCGATTTTTAAAATTTTTTGCACAAGAAAAGCCAGGTCATGGATGTAGGTGTCGCAGGAGACGCTGCTGATGACCACATCGATGCCGTTTATGTGATGATGGACAGCGGAGTGGATGAGATTGTTGAGCAGTCCGATTTGATCGGCATCCATTTCCTTGGTCAACAGATTGGCAATGGTCGTCAGATTGGCGCCTTTGGAGACAAGGTAGCCGGCGGCGGCAAAATCTTCCGGGGTAGTGGAGGGAAATGTGAAAGAGCCGGTATCCTCAAAGATCCCGAGGCACATGATGGTTGCCTCATCCGGGAGGATAGGCAGCTCATTGGCTTGGAGGGTTTCAGTCAGCAGGGTAACATTGGCGCCGGTCAGGCGGCACACTTCGTAGTCAGCCTGAATATCGTTTTTCAGCGCTGGGTGATGATCAAAGACATGGACCTCAATATCCTTCCGCTCCAGCAGTCTGGCAAGATCCCCGATTCGGCTCATCTGTTTGGTGTCCACGACCACCAGCCGTTTAACCATGGCGTCATCTATGGCCTTGGCATCAGCCATATTAAAAAGATAGGCCATGGCGTCTATAAAAAAATGCCGGCTGGACTTTTCATGAAACCCCGGAATCACAACGATTGATTCAGGATACAGTTTCTGAGCGGCCAGCATTGAGCCGACTGCATCGAAATCTGCATTCAAGTGAGTGGTAATTATGGTTAGCCCCTCGCTCGGGGGCATCTGTTTACTGTTCATGGATGTCTTGTTACCAGAAACGATTGGCTTTGTCCAAACTTGTTACATCGATAAAGGCATTGCAGATCGCGTAAACGCATTTTTTTTGCAAAAATACGGCTCGTTCACGATAAGTAGATTTCTACGAGGCCAATAACACGGAAGGGCTTAGACAGCCGGGGCAGCTCTGGGAAAAACGACTTGAATGAGCTTGAGTTTGAAGCATGTTTGTGGTAGACAAAAGCGAACGATCGGTTTAATATAATGATCCGGACAAGGGGGGGCGACATGAGGCGGCTTCAGCAATGGCGATACAAGGATGCAGCGACCGGGTGGAGACTTCCGGATTGACCTCGGCTCTAAGACTTGAATTTAAATCTTCCACGAAGGCCTTTTTCATCAATATTGCAAATAGGGGGGTAATATGCCGGTTTATCTGTGGCAGGGGAAAACCCGGGACAATATGTCCACAAAGGGGGAGATGGAGGCAAACTCTGAAAATGAGGTTCGCGCCAGGCTTCAACGGCAGGGAATAACACCCAAAAAAGTCAAGAAGAAACCCAAGGATCTGTTTGAAAATGTCTCTTTTCTCCAGCCGAGGGTCAAAGAGCAGGATGTCATTGTATTCGCCCGGCAGTTTTCCACCATGATCGATGCGGGCCTGCCGATTATCCAATGCCTGGATATCCTTCAGGCGCAGCAGGAAAATGCCACATTTAAAAAGATGCTCAAAGATGTCAAGGAATCCGTGGAAAGCGGGCAGACACTGGCGGAAGGCCTGAAGAAATATCCCAAGCATTTTGACGCTCTGTTTGTCAACATGGTTGCAGCGGGTGAAGCCGGCGGGATCCTGGATGTTATTCTCCGCCGGCTGGCCGCCTACATGGAAAAGGCCGCGAAGTTGAAATCCCAGGTCAAAGGCGCCATGACCTATCCGATTGTTACGATTCTTATTGCGATCCTTGTGATTGCGGTAATCCTGGTCTTTGTTATCCCTGTATTTCAGGATATGTTTGCCGATTTCGGAAAAGCCCTGCCCGTCCCGACCCAGGTGGTCATTTCGGTGAGCGGATTTGTCAAGGGAAACATTTTGTGGATTATTATCGGAATCGTGCTTTTTATCATCGCATTCCGGCAGTTTTATAAAACCGAAAGGGGCAGGGCGATCGTGGATGACCTGATGCTTAAAACCCCGGTTATAGGCGTCTTAATCCGCAAATCCGCCGTGGCCCGCTTCACCCGCACCATGGGAACCATGCTGGCAAGCGGGGTGGCTATTTTAGAGGCTCTGGAAATCGTGGCCCGCACGGCCGGCAATAAAACAATTGAAAAGGCCGTATACCATGTCCGTTCAGGCATTGCCGAAGGCCAGACCATTGCCGATCCATTGACCGAAACCAATGTGTTCCCCCCCATGGTCTGCCAGATGATTGCGGTAGGCGAGTCCACCGGCGCCATTGACGCCATGATGGAGAAAATCGCCGATTTCTATGAAGACGAAGTGGATCAGGCGGTTGATAACCTCACCTCGCTCATTGAGCCTTTTATGCTGGTTTTTTTGGGGGTAACCATCGGGGGCCTGGTTATCTCCATGTATCTGCCTATATTCACGATGGCCGGGGCGATCTCATAGAAAAATGCGGAATTACAGGCTGTTTTGTGATTTGCTGAAAGTTTGATGAAGTTAATTAAGAATACACCGGAATATGATCAGTACCGAAAACTGAAGTGGCTGATTTTTTTTCGTATCCTTTTTGCCCTGGCGCTTCTGGCCTCTACGGCTTTTGTGGGTATACGCGAAAACGCCACCTTCCTTACGCCGCCCCTTTTTTACCTGAATGCCATTGCCGTCCTGGTGCTTGTTTTATCCGGCTTTTATATCGGAATGCTTTTAAAAAGCCGGCATCTGCAGATTCTTGGATATCTGCAGGTTATTCTCGACACCTTCCTGGTCTCCGGCATTATTTTTTTGACCAGCGGGTTTTCCAGCATATTTTCTTTTCTTTATATATTGGTTATCATTTATGCCAGTATGGTCATTTCCGGCCGGGGCGGCATGGTGATCGCGGTTTTGTGCAGCATCGAGTACGGGGTAATGGTGGATCTTCAGTATTACGGCGTGATCCATCCCCTTAATGTGGCCCCGGATGCTCTGATCCTGAATTATGGCTGGGGCTATGTTCTGTTCAGGCTTGCTATTACAATCATCGCCTGCTATGTCGTGGCCTTTCTGGCCGGCTATCTTACTGAACAGGAAAAACGGGCCAGGCATGATTTATGGGCCATGGAGGCCCAGGTTAAGCGGGTGGAGAAGCTTGCCGCTATTGGTGAGATGGCTGCCGGCCTGGCGCATGAAATTAAAAATCCGCTGGCCTCCATGTCTGGGGCGATACAGGTACTAAAAGAGGAGCTTGCCTCCAGCGGGGATAATGCTCGCTTGATGGAGATTGCGCTTCGGGAATCTGAGCGCATCAGCGGACTGGTTAATGAATTTCTGATGTTTGCCCGGCCTCAGCCGGGGAATAAAAAGCGGGTGCAGCTGGATCGCGAGGTACAGGAAATTGTCAAGCAGTTCCAGACCAGCCATCCCAAACCGAGGCTTGACATAACGACCCGGTTTGACGAGGATATCCAGGTTGAGATCGATCCCGAGCACCTGCGGCAGGTGATCTGGAATCTTCTCCTGAATGCTGCCGAAGCCCTTGACAGCCAGGGACAGATTGATGTCGGGGTGCATGTTCAGGCCAATAATTATGCCTGTATTACCGTTTCAGATAACGGTCATGGCATGTCGGAGGAGATTCAACAATCTATTTTTGATCCGTTTTTTACCCGGAAAGCCAAAGGAACCGGTTTGGGCCTATCCATTGTTCAGCGCATTCTGACGTCCTATGATGGCATAATCGATGTGCAGAGTGCGCCGGAGAAAGGCAGCACCTTTACCGTTAAACTCCCAATAGCCTCCATGCAGCACGCCTTAGAAAATTCCGCCGCATAATACTTGATGCACTCGTAAAAAGTCAATTTTTAGATGGCAAAGCAAAAAGTTCAAGCCCAATTTAAGATCAGAGGGCGTCGC